>CANGBE010000026.1 GCA_947451875.1 Sphingomonadaceae bacterium
CTATGGCGGCATGGACGAGCCCGAACTCAAGATCATCGATGTGTTCATCTGCAAGCTGCGCAAGAAGCTTGCGCACGCTTGCAATGGTGAAAACTATATCGAAACCGTCTGGGGCCGCGGCTATGTGCTGCGCGATCCCGATAGCCAGGCTGAAGCCGCCTGAGCCAGAGTTACGCAATCTGCTCTTGAAGCAGATTGTTGTGGGGGCAGCGGCCCGCTTCCGGGGGGAGGCGGGCCGTTTGCATTGCACTGCAACAAGAATTGTGCCGGAATGCCAATAAATCCTTGCCTTGTGAGTGCCCATCCGTAGGGAAGAGGCGCTTAACGGGGCATCTTCCCGGGCAGTGTGGAACAGGTTTGTGGTGCAGCCGATTTATTCGCTTTCTGGCCGCCGGGTCTATGTGGCCGGGCATGGGGGTATGGTTGGTTCGGCCATTGTCCGCAGGCTGGCGTAAACTGGATGCGCGCTATTGACCAGTGACCGCAGCATCGACCTGCGCGATCAAGCCGCCGTCAAGAACTGGTTTGCCGAAAATCGTCCCGACACTGTGGTGCTTGCCGCGGCCCGAGTGGGTGGAATTGCTGCCAATTCGGCATCACCGGCTGAATTTTTGTACGACAATTTGATGATCGAAGCCAATGTGATCGAGGCAGCGTACCGCAATGCGGCCGACAAGCTGCTATTCCTCGGTTCCTCGTGCATTTATCCCAAGCTGGCCGACCAGCCGATTGTCGAGGATGCCTTGCTCACCGGCCCGCTTGAGCCAACCAATGAATGGTACGCGATCGCCAAGATTGCCGGGATCAAGCTGTGCCAATCCTACCGCACGCAATATGGCTGCGACTTCATCAGCGCCATGCCGACCAACCTCTATGGCTCGGGTGATAATTTTGATCTGGCTACCAGCCACGTCATCCCCGCGCTGATCCGCAAGGCGCATGAGGCAAAGCTGGCAGGTGCGGCTAGTTTTCCGATCTGGGGTTCCGGCACACCGCGCCGTGAAAGCCTTCATGTCGATGATCTGGCCGATGCCTGCGTGTTCCTGCTTGAGCATTATTCGGACGAGCAGTGGATCAACGTCGGCTATGGCAGCGATCTGACCATTCTGGAGCTAGCGCAAATGGTTGCTGATGTTGTCGGCTTCACTGGCGCAATCTCGCTGGACACCAGCAAGCCCGATGGCACGCCGCGCAAGCTGATGGATTCCGGTCGTATCGCGCGGCTGGGCTGGAAAGCCAAAATTGATCTTCGTGATGGGATTAGCGGAACCTACCGCTATTTCCTTGAACACGGTTCTACCCGCAATTCGCAAGCCGCGCATGGAGGCGCAGTCAAAGCATGAAACGTACCCATTGCATGGTGTGTAACGGCACTAATCTGTACGAATTCATTGACTGCGGCGACCAGCCGAACGGAAACGCTTTCCTCTATGCCGATGAGCTGGACAAGGAAGTGACCTTCACGCTGGCGATGATGGTTTGCCAGGATTGCTGGGAAGTTCAGATCTCTGAATTCCCGCCGCAGGAACTTCTGTTTTGCGATCACCCCTATGTGACAGGCGTCAATGCGCCGGTGGTGAAGCACTTCAATGCGCTTGCTCCGCACGTCGTGGAAAAGCTGGGGCTGAAAGCCAATGACCTGGTTATCGACGTTGGTTGCAACGACGGTACCTTGCTCAAGGCTTTCGCCAAACAGGGAATGCGGGTGCTGGGTGTCGATCCCTCAGAACGCCCCGGCAAGCTGGCGCGCGAACAGGGCATCACCGTGTTTCAGCAGTTCTGGAACCACGATACCGGTAGGTCACTTCGGCAGCTTGGCATCCGTCCTGAGGTTATCACCGCGACAGCCGTGTTCTATCACGTGCCCGATCTGCACGATTTCGTTTCCGGCCTCGATGAAGTGATGGGCCCCAATTCGTTCTTCGTCGTGCAGGGCGTCAACCTGCTCGATCTGATCGAGAACAATGAGTTCGATCACTTCTACCACGAGCATTCGTGCATCCATTCGGTCGGTCCGCTGACCAAGCTGTTCGCCGCCCACGGTCTGCGTATTCAGGATATTGAGATGTCGCCGATCCATGGCGGTTCCTTCATCCTTTATGTCTGCCGTGAGGAACATCCGCTGGCGACGACGCAGGCTGTTGCCGATGCGATAAGGGCCGAGGAAAAGGCGGGGCTTTACAAGCTCGAAACCTACAAGGCTTTCGCCGACCGCATCGACCACAACATGGCAACGGTGAAGGGCCTGCTCGAGCGGCTGAAGGCAGAGGGCAAGACTGTCTATGCCCTTGGTGCTCCGGTGAAGGGCAGCACGGTACTCAACCGCGCGCAGATTGGCCCTGATCTCGTCAGCCTCGTCACCGAGGTCAACGAGTTCAAGGTGGGCCGGGTAACACCAGGAACCCATATCCCGGTCGTCGATGAGAAGACTATGACCGAGGTTCCGGATTACTATCTCGTGCTGGCGTGGAACTTCATCGATTTTCTGGTCGAGAAGTTTGATCCCTATCTCTCGGCGGGCGGGCGGTTCATCACCACGGTTCCCGATGTCCGAATCGTCGGGCCCAAGGGTGAGTTTGAGGTTCAATGAAGAACGTCATCGTAACCGGCGCGAGCGGCTTCATCGGCAGAACGCTGGTAGAAGAAATCAGGGCGCGGTTCCCCGATGCCAACGTCGTGCCGGTCAGCAGTGCGATGGTCGATCTGGCCGATGAACACGAGGCTTTCGCCTGGCTGGACGCGCAAGCAAAGGCCTATGACTGCGATCACATCATCCACCTCGCCGCGCTCTACAAGGCGGGGGACTGGCCGGTGCATCACCCGGCAACGCAGTTCAACGTCAACTTCAAGATCAACGTCAACATGCTTGAGGGCTGGATTCGCTATTTCCCCAAGGCGAAGTTCACCTCGATCCTTTCCTACTGCATGTACCCTTCCACCGAAAACGCGCATCCCGAAAGCGAGCTGTGGGGGCATGAGCCGGAGGATTACCTTTTCGCCTATGCCATGACCAAGAAGGCGCTGCTGATCGGCCAGCGCGCCTATCGGCAGGAATATGGCGGCCATTGCACCTCTGTGGTTTTGCCCACGGTCTATGGCCCGAATGATTCTTTCGCTGAAAATAGCCACGTGGTTGGCGCGCTGATTGGCAAGTTCGTCCGCGCCGCCCGGTCTGGCGCGCCGACTGTCGAAGTCTGGGGCGATGGATTACAGGAGCGCGAATTTCTCTATGTCGGCAATGCGGCTGACGGGATCATCCGTGCGGCGCTCGAATCCGAAGTCGATGTGCTCAACCTTGGCATGGGTGCGGCTGAATCGATCGGTCAGATCGCCCGCTGGATCAAGGACGCCGCCGGTTTCAAGGGCGAGATCGTCTATAACCAGAACCGCTTTGTTGGAGTGCGGACTCGCCGGCTAGATGTCAGCCGGGTGCGCGAAGTGCTGGGCTGGACGGCGGAAACTCCGCTCCGTGAGGGCCTGAAACAGACTGTCGATTGGTATGCCGCCAGTCTCGACGCCGAGAATGCGACTGCCTGATCCCATTACCAAATCGCTTTCCGGAAAGCGGCTGCTCGTCGTCGAGGAAGTGCTGAAAGACCCGATCGGTCACTGGTACGAATATGTCCGCTCGGTCGCCGAACTGAACCGGGCCGAGGGAGCCGAGGTCACGACTGTCGGCCACGTTGCGATGGAGCCGGGCATTTCGGCCGAACTTGATGCGATTGCAGCCTTTCCGCAAAGTCGATGGGACGGCGTCTATGCCTACCCACAGGCCTGGCGGCGCTATCTGGCCGTGTTCTATCACAACTGGTTGGTGTTCCGGGTGATGAGCCGGATCGTGCGCGATCACGGCCCGTTTGACCTGCTGTTTGCACCAACCGTAACTGTGCACCACATCTGGGGATGGCGGCTGTTGCTGGCGCTTTACGGCAAGAGGATTGGCCGGATGGTGCTGCTGTTCCGGTTCAATGAAGGCTTTTATCCGCCCGGCAGTTCCACCCCGATCTTCGCGCGCAGTTCGGTTGCGATCAAATGGGGCATGCAAAGCTTTGCCCGGGCCTTGAAGGCGGGCAAGGCGGCCTTTGCGACAGATAGCACGCGGCTGGCGCGGGAATATCAGATCCTCACCGGGATCACCCCTGACATCTACCCCAGCCCGCGCGTTGCGCCATTTTCCAATCGTGACAAGCCGCTTAAGCGCGGTGTTGAGCCGCTCGTGCTGTCCTCGCTTGGGCCTGCGCGGTTTGAGAAGGGTATTGATCTGTTGCAGAACGCGATCAAGGCCTGCCTCTCGCAAGGTCTGTCGCGGCCGGTCAAATTCGTCATCCAGTGGAACCATCCGATCCTTGATGCTGATGGTAGGCCCTACGAACCCGATCCGGAATTGCTGGCCGATCCGCGGGTGGAATTCATCACCCGCGGGCTCGATAGCGCGGAATATGATGCTGCAATCGAAGCGACCGACTTCATGCTGTTGCCCTATCAGCGGGCGAGCTATTACGCGCGTATATCAGGCGTAGCTGTGGAAGCTGCGACGGCTGGGATACCGATGCTCTATACCCGCGATACGTGGAACTCCGATCTGGTGGATATTTGTGGGGCCGGTATCGGATGGGATGATGGCGATCAGTCTGGGCTGATTAGAGCTATCAGGCATTTCGCCGATAACTATCAGGCCTATCACGACGCAGCAATGGCGCGCCGGGCTGATGCTCAGGCGGCGCATTCTTCAGGCGCCTTCATGGCGATCCTCTGGGGCAAGAAATGACTGCTTATAAATCCGGCGATCCAACAACGATCAATCGCCTCTATGGCCGTTCCAAGGGCAAGCCGTTGCGTGCCGGCCAGCAGGATCTGGTTGATCGCCTTTTGCCGCAAATCTCGGTCCCCGAAGAAGGTCCGGTAACCGCTCAAGTTCTGTTCGGCATCGATTGCCCGCTGCATTTCGAGATCGGCTTTGGCGGCGGCGAGCATCTGGCGGCTCGGGCCGATATGCTGCCCGATCACGGCTTCATCGGCTGCGAGCCTTTCGTCAACGGCGTGGCGCAGGCGCTCGTTCATGTGCGCGATCTCGCGCTTGCCAATGTGCGGCTCAATATGGGCGACGCGCTGGAGGTGCTGTCACGGATCCCCGATGGCTCGCTATCGTTCATCTATCTACTCCATCCCGATCCCTGGCCCAAGGCGCGCCACGCCAAGCGTCGGATGATGAACGATGGCCCAGTCGATATGTTCGCCGCCAAGCTGAAACCGGGAGGCGAGCTGCGCTTTGGCACCGATCACGCGGTCTATCTGCGCCACGCGCTGATGGTCATGCGTCGCCACCGCCAACAGTTCGAATGGCTGTGCGAAAAGCCGGAAAACTTCCAGAAGCGCCCTGGCGGCTGGCCCGAGACGCGCTATGAAAACAAGGCCCGCACCGTTTACGGGCACGAGGTCTGGTACTTCCGCTTCAGGAAGCGTTAGCGCTGGGCGAGATAGGCTTGGAAGCTGGCTAGCTTGACCGGGGTGCGCTTGGCCTTGCGGGTCAGCACCATGACAAAGCCATCGAGCAATCCCTTGGCCTTCGGGGCAATGCGGCGGCGCTTGATCGCCTGGATCAGTTCGGTGACCGTTGAACCGGCGATCCGGCCCGGCAGGTAACGCAGCGGGGCATAGCGATAGTAGAACAGGATCTTGTTCCGCGCGCCGGTGTAGTCCTGGATATAGCTGGTCTTGGTGTTGCTCTGCATGAGGTGCAGCACTGGGGACGTACCAAAGATGGTGCGCCAGCCGCCGTGGTCATACATCCGCAACGCCAGATCGCCCTCTTCCTGCGTATAGAACAGATCCTCGTTGTACCCGCCGACCGAGAGATAGGCACTGCGCCGCACGCCGTGCGCACAGGCGGCGAAATCAAAAGGCAGGTCCGCTCCGTTTGGCGGGTCGACGTGGTGGATCAGCTTGTCCTTCAGCACGTTTCAGAACGGCATACAGACAATGCCGACATCCGCCGGGGCGAAGTCACGGGTAGCCACCTCAAGCGTCGCCGGATCGATCAGCATAGAATCATCGTCGAGTGGAAAGACGATCTCGGTCTGCGCCAGTTCCACGCCCCGATTGCGTTGATAGCAGGGACCAAACGACGTATCGCTGCGCACATAGGTAACGCCCGGATAGGCTGCCACAACTGCCTCGCGGGTGCCATCGGTGGAGGCATCGTCCGCCACGATGATGTGAACCGGCACCGTCTGCTTCAGGGCCAGAGCGATAGCATCTAGCACCATGTCGCGGCGGTTGTGCGCCGTGAACACCACCGTGGTGACCGCTGGCCGATCGGTGATCTCACCACTTGGCGATAGGGCAAAGGCGCAAGGGCTGGTCATCAGGTGAGCTTTGCCATTCGCGATTCCATTTGGGCGATAATGGCACCTTGCGACCAGCGTTCTGCTGCGCGCAAGGCACCCGCTTTTCCGAGTGCCCCGGCCTTGGTTGGATCATCCAGCAAGTTCGCAATCGCATCGGCAAATGCCTTGGCAGCGCCCGGTTCGGTGGCGAGGCCGCAGCCTTCGACTTCGGCGCGCAGGCCCGTTCCGGCGGCGGCTGTCGCCACGACCGGGCGGCCCGACCACAGCATATTGGCAAGTTTACTCGGCAAAACGAGGTCTGCCGCTCCGGCAATCTGCGGCAGCAGGTGAATGTCGGCCAGCGCCAGCAGTTCTCCCATCCGGGCGGCGGGTTGCAGATCGTGGAACTGCACATTGCCCAGCCCCCCGGCCAATGCTTCCAGCCTGGCACGATTGGGGCCTTCGCCGCAGATGACGAAAGCCAGATCATCGCGGCTGGTCAAATGGCGCGCGGCTTCGACGATAATCTCGATGCCCTGCTTGTTGGCGATATTGCCGGAGTAGAGCGCGACACGCTTGGTACCCAAGCCCCATTCCGCGCGATAGGAGGCGCCACCGGCCGGATCGGGCTCAGGCGCATTGGCCCAGTTGCGCACCTCGACCACGCGGTCCGGCTCCACGCCCTTCTCGATCAGCTTGGCGCACATTTGCGGGCTGATGGTGGAGACACAGTCGGCCAGTCGCAGCGGGAGGCCCTCCAGCCAGCGGGCGAATCCGGCGGCTTTGCCTGCCTGCACCAGTCCAGTCGCCAGCGCTGCCTCAACCTCGAAATCCTGCACGTGCACCCACAGTTTCGCGCCTGCCAGTTTGGCGGTGAGCCAAGCCACCGGAACCGAGAGCAGGGCGGGGGCAATGCAGATCACCAGCTTTGGTCGGCGCAGTGCCTCGGCACAAGCAGGGAACAGCGCGCTCAAGGCGAAGCTGGCAAGGTGGATCACCCGCTTCAGGCCGCCGGGATTGGCGGGCACATAATGCGGGCAGCGGGTAATGGAGACGCCATTTTCCATCGCACTGGTCCAGCCACCGGAATGACCCTGCCAGTGCTTCCACTGCGGGTAGTAGGGCTGGCCGCAGATCACCTGAACCGGGTGGCCGAGTGCCGCGAGTCCTTCAGCCATGCCTCGGGTGAACGGCCCAATGCCCACTTCCTCGGGCGCATAGTTCAGCCCGAGAATAGCGATGCGTGCGGGCGCCTTGTCGCTCACCGCCCCAGCTTTTCCCTGATCTTGAGCCACAAGTCACGCACCAGCTTAACCGGGCGACGGCGAGGCCAACCCATCAAGCGGGCATAGTTGGCCGTGGTCAATCCCATGCGGGCCGCATCACGTGAGGGGTGCAGGCCGGGCCGGGCAACGAGCTGTTTGAACAGGTCGGCAAAGCCCGTCTTCTTCTCGGCCGGCAGATGCCAGATCGTCAACTGGTCGTCAGCGGGCGAGAGGTTGTGATAGTGGAATGTCGTCCACAGGCGGCGGATGATGCCATTGGCGGTGCCGATTTCCGTGCCATCCAAGGCATAGAGCACCGAGAACATATGGCCGTCCTCGCGCGGGGCATCGGGCACCTGCTCGGCAATTTCCGGCCACAACTCGCGGGCGCGGGCTGCAAGACGCTCGGTCGCCTCGCAGGTCGCCGCATAGAATTCGCCGCCGCAATAGGGGACGATGTCGTCAGCCTTGCCGCCGTGAGAGCAAACGAAGCGGGCCATGCCCCGGGCCGAAAGCCCATTGATCGTCTTGTCGGGACCATAAACAGCATCATCGAGCAGATAGGTGAGCGCCCCATGCCTATCGATTTCGGGCTCGATCCCGGCAACCGGCTTCAGCCAGATGACGTCGTTATCGAGCAGCATGAACCGGTCCGCCATCTTGTTGGCGGCGAGGTGATCGAGAATTTCAAAGATGTAGAACTGGTTGGCCCATGCGTGAACCTTACCCGCCGGGATGCGCCATGAAATTGGCAGCAGCACGCATTCCACGCCCCATTCTGCGAACAGCTCTGCCATGTCGATGCCGTCAATCGTGGGCGGGCGGACATTGCTGTAGAACAGGTGGCGTGCGGTCGGGTTGACTGCCAGACTGGAGGCATAGAACACCGCGATGCATCGCCATTAGGCCCGCTGCACTTCGGGCGCATCGGACGATTGTCCCAGCTGCGGCGAGTAGGTTGCGTTGTGCTTTTCATCAACGACGAACCACGTGCAGATCGCCGTTGTTCCGCCCATGTCAGGCGTCCTTTGCGATGGGCGCAGCTCGCATCAGCTCAAGATCGGCCACCACCATTTCACGCGCCAGTTCGCGGACAGGGGTTTCGTGCCGCCATCCCAGCTTCTGGTGCGCCTTGGACGGATCGCCGATCAGCAGATCGACTTCGGTGGGCCGGAAATAGCGGGGATCAACCTCGACGAGACAGCGGCCAGTTTTGAGGCAGAAGCCCCGTTCTTCGATACCTTCGCCGCGGAATTCGATCGGAATGCCGGCATCTTCAAAGGCCCAGCGGACGAATTGGCGCACTTCGGTGGTTTCGCCGGTGGCCAGCACGAAGTCTTCGGGTTCGTCCTGCTGCAGCATCAGCCACATTCCGCGGACATATTCGCGGGCGTGGCCCCAGTCGCGCTTGGCATCGAGATTACCAAGGAACAGCTTGTCCTGCCGACCGATCGGAATGGCGGCAGCGGCGCGGGTGATCTTGCGGGTGACGAAGGTTTCGCCGCGCAGCGGGCTTTCGTGATTGAACAGGATGCCGTTGGAAGCGTGCATGCCGTAGGCCTCGCGGTAGTTTACCACGATCCAATAAGCATAGAGTTTGGCCGCCGCATATGGGCTGCGCGGATAGAACGGTGTGGTTTCGCGCTGGGGCACTTCCTGCACGAGGTCGTAAAGCTCTTAGGTTGATGCCTGATAGAATCGCGTGGTCTTTTCCAGCCCAAGGATGCGGATCGCTTCGAGCAGGCGCAAGGTGCCGATACCATCGGCATTCGCAGTGTATTCGGGCGTTTCAAAGCTCACTGCCACATGGCTCTGCGCCGACAGATTGTAGATTTCGTCTGGCTGGGTTTCCTGAACCACGCGAATCAGATTGGTCGAGTCAGTAAGGTCGCCGTGATGGAGGATGAAGTTCTGGTGCTCGACATGCGGATCCTGATAGATTTCTTCGATCCGGCCGGTGTTGAACGAGGAGGAACTGCGCTTTAGCCCGTGGACAGTATAACCCTTGTCCAGCAGTAGCCGAGCAAAATAGGCTCCATCCTGCCCAGTAACACCGGTTATCAGGGCGACTTTGCCCGCTCCGCTAACATCGGTCATCGTGTCTGGCTCAGTTCTTCTTGGGGACGGTAAACGAGCCGCTGACCCGGCCGCCGCGTGAGCCGCCCTGTCCGCCAACAGCCGAGCTTGATCCCGACGACCGGCCATCGATAGAGGCGAGGCCGGTGTTGAGATCGATCACCATGCGCCCGCCATTCAGCGTGTCACCGCCGCGTTTGAGGTGAACATTGCCCGAAAGCGTGATCAACCGCGCGTTGAAATCATAGATTGCCACGTCGCCGCTGGCGGTTTCATTGCCGCGTGAAACCTTGACCCCGCCGGTGGCATCGATCCGCTGGATCTTGAGTGCGCCACTATCGGTATAGGCAACCAGCGTGCGCGCAGCGCGCATCGAAAGGTCACCCTGCTGGATCGAGACATTGCCCGAGAGCACGACACGCTGCTGTTTGTCCTGCAGTTCTATCCGATCAGCCGCATAGTTCACCGGAGCATCGCTGTTGAACCCGGCAATCGCCTGACCATTGGCGACGAAGCCGCCCATGGCAAGGGCGATGAAACTGCCAACAATCGCGCCGCCGGCAAGACTGCGCAGGGCAAGCGAGGGAATGGAAAGGCGCGTCATGTTTTATGCTCTAGGCGATTGAAGGGGCGAGGTGAAGCCCTCTGGTTTCATGTCCCGATCTTTCGAATTCGGATGGCGGCCAGCAGGGCATCTGCTTCGCGCATCAACCATATCAGTGAGCAGAGCGAGACGAGGGCAAAGAAGGCCAGGGCAATGATCACCCGGCCCGTTTGTTGCAGTTCAAGCCCGAGCCCAAGCCATGTCGCAGCAGCGAATGCCGCCGAACCTAGTCCGACCAAAAGTGCCGTTGGCTTCAGAATGCCGCTGTAATGGGCAAGCAGCAGATCGTCGGCGGCCACACGCAGGGCAAAGGCCAGTGCGGCGCCAACCAGACCCATCCAGTACATCAAGGCAACCAGCACGAGGCAATAGGGCACAATCTCGATCACATGGGCCAGCGCCAGCAACTTTGGCCGGCCGATCGCGGTTAGATGGTTATAGCAGACATAGCCGAGCGCGTTGATCCAGAACCCGGACAAGACCACCTGACCGATCAGCGAGGCGCTCTGGGCAAAATCCTGGCTGATCCACAAGCTTAGACAGGGGTGCATGAACAGCGTGCCCAGGACCATCGGCGGCGCACAGATCGCTGCGACGCAATAGAGCCCGCGGCGACTGAGGGCACGCGCGGCGCCTGGATCGGGAGCGCCAGAAATGCGTGGAAACAAAGCTTGCAGCAGCGCCGAAGGGACAAACATGGCTCGCTCTGCCAACTGATATGGCACCGAATAGTGGCTGACCTCCCGAACGCCGATAATCGAGCCGATGAGGAAACGATCAAGGCTGGCAATGATAGGTGAGATCAGGCCGGAGAGCGTCATCCAGCCACCGAATGAG
>CANGBE010000027.1 GCA_947451875.1 Sphingomonadaceae bacterium
AGCACATCATCGGCCAGACCGACGCGAAAAAGGCGGTCGCGGTCGCGCTGCGTAACCGCTGGCGGCGGCAACGCCTGTCACCCGAACTGCGCGACGAAGTGACGCCCAAGAACATCCTGATGATCGGGCCGACGGGCTGCGGCAAGACCGAGATCAGCCGCCGTCTGGCAAAGCTCGCCGATGCGCCTTTCGTAAAGGTTGAGGCGACCAAGTTCACCGAGGTTGGCTATGTCGGCCGCGATGTCGAGCAGATCGCCCGCGATCTGGCCGAAGAGGCTATCCGGCTCGAAAAAGACCGCCGCCGCGAGGCCGTGCGTGAGGCTGCAAGCAAGGCAGCGATGGACCGTCTGCTCAAGGCGCTGGTCGGCGAAAGCGCCAGCGAGGCCACCCGCGAATCGTTCCGCCAACGCATCGTCGAAAATGCGATGAATGATGTCGAGGTCGAGATCGAAGTCGAAGATACCCCGAATATGCCGATGGATATTCCGGGCATGGGCGGCGGTATCGGCATGATCAACCTGTCCGACATGATGTCTAAGGCGATGGGCAAGAATAACCTCAAGCGCCGCAAGCTGAAGGTGCCTGATGCCTGGGACAAGCTGGTCGACGAAGAGAGCGAAAAGCGCATGGATCAGGACGACGTCGCCCGCGTCGCACTCGCCAATGCCGAGGCCAATGGCATCGTTTTCCTCGACGAGATCGACAAGATCGCGGTCAGCGATGTGCGCGGCGGTTCTGTCAGCCGTGAAGGTGTGCAGCGCGATCTGCTGCCGCTGATCGAAGGCACCACCGTCGCCACCAAATACGGCCCGATGAAAACAGACCATGTGCTGTTCATTGCGAGCGGCGCATTCCACGTCGCTAAGCCAAGCGACATGCTGCCCGAGCTTCAGGGTCGCTTGCCGATTCGAGTGGAATTGAAAGCGCTGACCGAAGAAGACTTTGTCCGCATCCTTTCGGAAACACGCGCCAATCTGGTGGAGCAGTATCAGGCGCTGCTGGCGACCGAAAATGTTACCGTCGATTTCACGCCTGAAGCTATTCGCGAACTAGCCCGCATCGCCGCCCAGGTGAACGAGAGCGTCGAGAATATCGGTGCGCGGCGATTGCAGACCGTGATGGAAAAGCTGCTGGAAGAGCTGTCATTTGAGGCAGAGGATCGCAGCGGCGAGACGGTAACCATCGATGCCGCCTATGTGGCCGGCAAGCTGTCCAGCCTCGCCAGCGATACCGACCTAAGTAAGTATATTCTCTGATAGGAAACACTTGGATTCCCTAACGTCATCTTAGGCATATACGGAAAGGCCGTCTTGAAACCCTGTTAGTATTTTACAACTGTAACCACCGGCAGATTGCTGGGCAGTACAGGGGTATTTCATGATGGACGGCCACACGGTTCAGCATGGTACAGAAATGGATAGACGTGAGTCGCCGCGCTATGTGCTTTTGCTCAGGCCGGCGAAGGTCGTGACCCAGAGTGGCGAATATCTCTGCATCCTTCGAGACGTTGCCAGCAAGGGCGTGCGACTCAAACTATTCCACCCGCTGCCGCACGAACGCTTCATGGCGCTCGAACTGTCGAACGGTGATCGCTACGAAGTGGAGAAGGTCTGGGAGCGGGACGATCAGGCCGGCTTTCACTTTGTCCATCAGGCCGAACTTAGCCACCTGCTTGAAGAGCGCAGCCGGTTCCGTCGTCGGCCAGTACGGCTCCGGCTGGAAATTCCGGCGCAGCTCAGCGCGGCGGGTATGAAATGTGCCGGCATTCTGCAGGATCTATCGCAACAAGGCGGGCGGATTGAAACCACGTTGGCGCTCGCCATCGACCAACGCGTTCATTTGATCGCCAAGGGCCTTCCGCCGCTCGACGCCAAAGTCCGCTGGCGGCGGGGCGGACAGGTCGGTTTGGTTTTCGAGCAGACCTTCAAACTCGATGAACTTGCCCGCCTTGTAGCAGCGATGCAGCCCTTCGATCCGGCAATCCCCGAAGAAGAGGACCCGGTCTTCGCCAAGCTCAAGACGGCATAAATTTCAGCGCCAGACCGTTCATGCAATAGCGCAGGTGGGTTGGCGCGGGGCCATCGTCAAAGACATGACCCAGATGCCCGCCGCAGCGTGAGCACAGCACTTCAGTGCGCTGGTCGAACAGCGAATTATCGGTGCGCTCCAGCACGGCTCCGGGCAGTGGCTTCCAGAAGCTAGGCCAGCCGGTGCCGCTATCAAATTTGGTGTTTGAGGCGAACAGCTGATTGCCGTCAGCCGCGCAGGTAAAAGTGCCCTTGCGGTGTTCATTCAGCAACGGCGAAGTGCCGGGATATTCGGTCCCCGCCTCGCGCAGGATATGGAATTGCTGCGGGCTCAGCCGCTTGCGCCATTCGGCCGGGCTATAGCTCACCGGATAGGTGCGGGCCGCGGCTTCGCTTCCACCGCAGGCGGCAAGCACCGGCAGGGCAGCGCCAGCGCCGAGCCAGCCCAGAAGGCGGCGGCGGCTAGTGGGGCGGCTTGTAATCAGGGATCTTTGCATCATCGGCACCTCAACACACCCTATAGTGAGGTGAGTTATATGCCACATGAACCCGCATAGAAAGCTGCCCGATCAGGCGGCTTGCAGTGCGCCCTTTTTAGCCTTCTTCATTTTGCGGCCCTGCGGTCCGCTCTTCATTACTCGGCTGCGGAACAGTCCTGAGCCGAAGTGGACGAAGACTGCAACCCAGACCATCTGCCAGCCGATGGCGAGCAGGTGCGGGGTGATTGATGAATCCTGAGCGGCACGGCTGAGCATGGCAAAGGGCGAGCTGAACGGCACGACTTCGGCCACGGTGGAGAGAGTCGATCCCGGAACAGCGGTGGCATAGGTCGCAAAGAAGAATACCATCAACTGCGACATCGAAACCGGCATGGAAAGCGTCTGCACCTCGCGCACGGTCGTCGCCATTGATCCGATGGTCAGGAACACCGACCCCAGCAGCAGATATGCCATAGCGAAATAGGCAATGCCGAGGCCAATGAAGCTTGGCCAGCCGATTGCCGGGGTGGCAAAATCGCCCAGCGAATGGCCGCCAGCAATCGCCAGACCGCCAAACAGCGTTCCCCAAACCGAGATGCCAACAAAGGATACGGCGAGCATGGCAAACAGCTTGCCATAGAATACGGCCTCCATCGGGATCGCCGCGGCGAGTACTTCGATGATCTTGTTGGCCTTTTCCTCGACCAGATTCGACAGCACCATACCTGCCAGCATCATCGTCAGCAGGAACAACAGCATTTGCCCTGCCTGCGCGGTGTGGGCGCGGTCTTGCCGGTCGCTGGCGTTGCTGGTGGCGATTGCAGAGAGTGTAACGCTTGGAAAGTCCTTTGGCCCTCCGTTCTTGGCCTCCGCAGCTATCAGCGAAACCGGGCCTTGCCAGGCGTCGATCTGATCGGCGGTTCCAGTCAGCACCGGATGGGAGAGCGTGCCTGAAACGATGGCGGCGACATTGCCGTGCTGTTCGTTCAGCAACTTGGCCGGATTATCAGCATCCGCCGAACCGGTCCTGCCAACCGCCACCATATCAGGGGCAGCGGCGCCCAGCTTCGGCTCAAGCCTGTCCTGAGCCGACAGCAAGGCCTTGGCATCGCCAGCATTCATCGCCACGCCGAGGCGGACCTGCGCGATATTGCTTTCAAACTTGTGGCCAACCGATCCCGCCGCCATACCGACGATCACTGGGAATAGCGGCCCGAGCAGGAAGAAAAAGAACGAGCGGCTGAATAGGATCGCGGTGAAATCGCGCCGTGCGATGACCATAGCGGCAGCCCAAGTCGAGAGACGGCCTGAGGTGTGATCTGCCGAATTGTTTTGGGCGTTCATCGGCGGATCTCCTCAGGCGTGTCTTCCAGCGCGCGCGCTGCGGCTTCTCCGGCGATGGCGACGAAGGCATCATGGAGCCCGGCGCGTTCAATCGACAGCGAAAGGATTCCTGCTTCGCCTTCGATCAGCGCGCGCAGCAGCGGCTCAACGCCGGATTCGGGCAGCGGGAATAACCAGAAGGCAGAGCCATCGGCTTTGCGCTCGTGGCGGGCATCAGCGGGTATAGCGCCGCGCCACAAGCCATCTCTCGCCCGGGTTTCCAGCCGCACTTGCGCCCGGATGCGATCGCGCGCGACGTCGACCGGGCCTGCGAACGGCACTTTGCCGCCGGCGATGATCGCCACCGAATCGCACAGCCGCTCGGCATGGGCGATAACGTGGGTGGAGAAGATCACTGTCGTGCCGCGCTCCGCCAAAGCGCGCATCATCTTTTCGAGTTTGCCCTGATTAAGCGCGTCGAGGCCAGAGAACGGCTCGTCAAATATCACCAGCCGCGGCTCGTGGACTAGCGTAGCTAACAGTTGCACCTGCTGCGCCATGCCTTTCGAGAGCTGGCGGATCTGGCGGTCAGCGGCATAACCAAGACCGTGTTCTTCTAGCAGTTCGCGACCGCGCTTGCGGCCTAGATCCAGCGGCAAACCGCGCAGTGCGCCGACGTAGGCGATGGCCTCATAGGCCTTCATCGCTGGATAGAGCCCGCGCTCTTCCGGCAGATAACCGATGCGGTGCGCCACTTTGTGCGGGTGTTCGCTGCCCAGAATCCGGCGGTAGCCAGCGTCGGGCTCGATGATCCCCAGCAACATCCGCAGGGTTGTGGTCTTGCCCGCGCCGTTGGGGCCGAGCACGCCATAGATCACGCCTTCGGGCACTGACAGGTCAACACCATCGACGGCGGTGAAGCCGTCAAAGCTTTTGACCAGCCCGCGCGCCTCGATGGCGAGAGGAATACCGGTGTGTTCGGGAGCGTGAGCGTTGCCCGCCGCCTGCCATTCGCCTAGTTCCATCTTCATAGTGTGCCGCATAGGCCAGCACGCGTGAAGAGGAGCGCTCTAGGTTTGGTTAATAGCGAAGTAACCCTTGGCTTTAAGCAAGCACTGGCAGCCGAGGCGCAGCGGCTGGGGTTTGCTGCCTTTGGCGTAACTTCGGCAACGGAAAATTCCGTTCGCGCCGAGCGTCTTGGCGCTTGGCTGGAGGCGGGTATGCACGGCCAGATGGAGTGGATGGAAGGGCGCGAGCACCACCGCCGCTCTCCGCAGGGACTGTGGCCCGAAGCGCGCAGCGTTATTGCACTGGGCATGAGCTATGCCCCTGCTGGTGATCCCTTGAAACTGGCGGGCCAGCCGACGCGCGGGTGGATTTCTGCTTACGCCCAAGGTGGTGACTATCATGATACGGTGAAGAAGGCGCTGAAAGCTTTGGCGCGGTGGATGGTGGCCGAGGCGGAAAAGCGAGGGCTGGGGCAAGCCGAGCTCAAGGTTTTCGTCGATACGGCGCCAGTGATGGAAAAGCCGCTGGGGCAGGCGGCGGGGCTGGGCTGGCAGGGCAAGCACACCAATATGGTTAGCCGGGAACACGGTTCGTGGCTGTTCTTGGGTGCGATTTATACCACGCTTGAGCTGCCGACAGATGCCGAGGGCAAGGACCGCTGCGGCTCCTGCGATGCCTGCCAAACGGCCTGTCCGACCCAAGCTTTCCCCGCGCCCTATCGCCTCGATGCGCGGCGCTGCATTTCCTATCTGACGATCGAGCATAAGGGGCCGGTGCCGCTGGAGTTCCGCGCAGCGCTCGGCAACCGCATCTATGGCTGCGACGATTGCCTTGCCGTCTGCCCATGGAACAAATTTGCGCAAAGTGCTGCCGCCAACAAGGCCTTCCTGCCCCGCGCTGAACTGGCCGCGCCCCGGTTGGCCGAACTTCTGACGCAGGATGACGCAGGCTTCCGGCGCCTGTTCTCAGGCTCGCCAATCAAGCGCATCGGACGCGACAGGTTTGTTCGCAATTGCCTCTATGCCGCCGGGAACAGTGGCGATGTAGCAATACTCGCGCAGGTGGAGCAGTTGCGCGGTGATCGTAATGAAGCAGTGGCCGATGCGGCCGCATGGGCGGCGGATCAGCTTAAGCTGGCATAAGTTCCTTCAGCGCCACACCGGCATCCGCCAGTTGCGCTAGATCAGGATGAACCCCGGCCTCAATCAGCTTGCGGCCTTGCACATAGTCTTTGACCATGTTCACACAGTCGAGGGCGATCATGCGGCCGCCTTTGAGATAAATCACCGAGAACGAACGCTCGTCGGGATTGCCGCGCAGCACGGTGTGGTCATAGCCCACTGAAAGGCCTGCCGTCTGAAGGCGCAGGTCATACTGGTTCGACCAGAACCATGGGAATGCGTGATAGGGCTGTTCATCGCCGCAAATACCCTTGGCGACGCAGGTACCCTGATCGTTGGCGTTCTGCACCGATTCGACGCGCATTACCATGCCCTCGGCATAGTCGCACGCGAAGGCGGCGCAGTCACCGATGGCGTATACGTCGGGCAGGCTAGTGCGGCAAAACTCGTCAATGTCCGCCCCGTTGCCGCCTGCAGCACCTGCCAAGATCAGCGGGGCGACCGCGGCGATGATGCCGATGCCGACAATCACGGCGTCGGCGGGGATCACTGTGCCGCCGGCTAGTTTTACCCCCGAAACGCGGCCTTCGCCTTCAAGGCTCTCAACCGCCACGCCAGTTCGCAGATCGACGCCGTGATCGCGGTGTTCCTTTTCGTAGAACGCGGAAAGCTCTGGCCCGGCAACGCGCGCCAGCACCCGGGGTAGAGCTTCGAGCAGGGTGACTTTGCAGCCGAGCTTGGTCAGCACGGCGGCTGCTTCCAGCCCGATATAGCCGCCGCCGATCACAACGATGTTTTTCACGCCGCCATCGATCTCGCCCATCAACTGGTCGCAGTCTTCGCGGGTGCGGACCGCGTGGACGCCGGAGAGGTTGGCGCCAGGGCAGGTCAGCTTGCGCGGATCGCCGCCGGTGGCCCAGACGAGCTTACCGTAAGTGAAGTGGGTGCCGTCCGACAGCGTTAGTGTCTTGGTCGCCGGATCAACCTTGGTCACCTCTGTGGCGAGGCGCAGATCGATCTGCTTTTCCTCCCAGAACTGCAGTGGGCGGATGTAGAGCCGGTCAAACGTTTTTTCGCGGGCGAAGTATTCCTTGGAGAGTGGCGGGCGCTCATAAGGCGGCTCGCTCTCGCGGCCAATCATGGTGACCGTGCCCTCAAAGCCGCTCTGCCGCAGCGCGATGGCGCATTGCGCCCCGCCATGCCCGGCCCCGACGATGACTACATCCGCTCCGCTCATCCCTCGAATCCCTTCCGTGTACTCTGCGCGCGATTCGCCAAAAGCCTTGGCACGTCAAGCACGCAGGCGAATTGATCGTTGTCAGCTAATGCAAAAGCAGGTGGAGGCCGAACCCGGTTTTTGGCCTCAGCTCGGGATCGAAGTCTGCGCTTCCTTCGCATCGCCTTCAGGAGCGGCGATGATGTCACGCGTTACGGCGCCCTTGGCGACCGTGTTGGTGCCGGGATCGCCCACCATCGAGCGAATGCCCGGGGCCGAACCGCCAGCGCGACTGATCGTGTTTTTTTCCACTTCGCTGCGCGGAGTAGGAGCGCCGAACAAAGCCTCTTGGGCCTGCTGCTGCGCGGTCTGCTCGGCGGGACGCGGCGCGCCGGGCTGCGGCGGGGCCAGCGAGAAATCTGGCGGCACCACCAGCGGAGCCTGACGCTGCACGGCAAATTCATCCGGGCGCGAACGATTGAACAGGCCGCCGCTGCTGCCACAGGCCGAAAGCAGGCTCGCACCAAGGCCAAGGATCAGGAAAGTGGCGGTCTTCTTCATCGTTCTACTCCGAGGCACGAGGTGCCGTTTCTTGGGGGGGCTTTTCGCGCAGAAGCAGCGAACGGGCAAGAATAATCACAACGCCGATAGAGATTGCCGCATCGGCGAGGTTGAAGATCATGAAAGGACGAAACTCACCGAAATGCAGGTCGGCATAGTCGGTGACGAAGCCCTGAGTTATGCGATCGATAATATTGCCGAGCGCGCCGCCGAGCACGAGGCCAAGCGCGATAATGTCTGCGCGGGCCTTTTCCTTGGTCATCCAGTAAAGCACGCCGAGCGCAATCGCCCCAGTCAATGCCACCAGCAGCCAACGGCTGAGCGGGGTGTCGCCCGAGAGCAGTCCGAGCGAAACGCCGCGATTCTCCGCCCAGGTGAAGCGGAAGAACGGCATTACTTCGACTTCGAGTACATCGGGTAGCGCCAAAGGCCCCTGCACCCACGCCTTCACCGCCTGATCGGCAATAAAGGTAAGCGCGGCGGCAATCAGGCCGGCGGCGGGGAGGCGGAACGAACTCAAAGCCGAACCTTCCCTTGTCCGTCATCCTGAACTTGTTTCAGGATCCATTTCTCGTTTTGCTCCGCCAATGCCGAATCAACGCAAACCGCGCGGTTGGCTTTTCTCCGTCCAGCGCCGGGCAAACGGCCCGATGGATCCTGAAACAAGTTCAGGATGACGGGGTTGGTTGAGGGTGTGCATTGCGCAAGAATCATACGGCAGCGTCTATTCCCGCCACAACGTGATCGCAGCGTGAACAAAGCGCGCCGTCCTCGGCGACATCGGGCAGATGCCGCCAGCAGCGGCCACATTTGTGGTGGGTGGTTACTTCGACAGCCAGCTCCGCGCCGCTCTTGACCGAGGCGACGATGAACAGCTCCGAATAGTCGATGCCATCGCCTTCCGCTGCAGGCAGCGTTACCGCAGCCTGCAGGCTAGAGCCCAGCACCTTTTCACGGCGCAGCGGTTCGATCTGTTCGTTGACCAAGGCGCGCGTGTTGCGCAGCTCGGCCCACTTCTCGCCATCAACCGCCGAAGCCTCTGTGTCGGAGAGTTCCGGCCACTCCAGCAGATGCACGTTCCCCGCATCCGGGAACCTTGTCCCCCAAACCTCTTCCGCCGTGAACACCAGCACCGGCGCAGCATAGCGCACCAAAGCGTGGAACAGCATATCCAGCACTGTGCGATAGGCCATCCGCTTGGGATCGGTGGCGGCATCGCAGTACAGAGAATCCTTGCGGATATCGAAGAAGAAGGCGCTCAAATCCTCGTTGCAGAAGTCGGTCAGGGCGCGGACGTAAGTGTTGAAATCGAAGTCCGCCACCGCCTGCCGCAGGGTCGCATCCAGCTTGGCCAGCAGCGCCAGCACATAGCGTTCCAGCTCGGGCATCGCCTCAACGCCCACCTTCTCCGTATCTGAAAAGCCGTCCAGCGCGCCGAGCAGATAGCGGAAGGTGTTGCGCAGCTTGCGGTACTGGTCGGCCACGCCCTTCAGGATCTCGTCGCCAATGCGGTGGTCCTCGGTGTAATCGACCGAGAGCGCCCAGAGGCGGATGATGTCCGCGCCGTTGGTTTCCATCACCTTGATCGGGCTGATGGTGTTGCCAAGGCTCTTGGACATTTTCATGCCCTTCTGATCCATGGTGAAGCCGTGGGTCAGCACCGCCTTGTAGGGAGCGCGGCCGCGGGTGCCGCAGCTTTCGAGCAGGCTCGACTGAAACCAGCCGCGATGTTGGTCGCTGCCTTCAAGATAGAGATCGGCAGGCCATGAGAGTTCGGGCCAGCGGCCTGATTCGAGCGTGAACACATGGGTGCAGCCCGAATCGAACCACACGTCGAGAATGTCGGTGACGCGCTCGTAATCCTCGGCGCTGTAGGCATCCCCAAGGAATTCCTGCGCGCGGGCTTCGGTCCATGCCTCAACCCCCGCTTCGCGCATCGCCGCGACAATGCGGGCGTTGACGGCCGGATCGGCGAGGTACTGGTTGGTGCCCTTCTTGACGAACAGCGTGATCGGCACGCCCCAAGCGCGCTGGCGGCTCAGCACCCAGTCAGGGCGGCCTTCGACCATGCTGCGGATGCGGTTCTCGCCCTTGGCCGGGAGCCAGCGGGTGTCGGCGATGGCCTTCAGCGCCTTGTCGCGCAGCGTGCCGTCAGCGCGCTCGGCGTCCATCGGCACAAACCACTGCGGCGTGCAGCGATAGATCACCTTGGCTTTGGATCGCCATGAGTGGGGATAGCTATGCTTGTAATCCGCCGAAGCCGCCAGCAATCCGCCAGCCTCACGCAGCGCCTCGCAGATCGGGCCATCGGGCGCATTGAACTTGGGGTTGATGACCGAGCCTTGCCCGCCGAGCCAAGCCCAGTCCTCACGATACTTGCCATCGCCCTCCACCGCGAAGACCGGCTCGATGCCGTGGGCTTTGCACAGCGCGAAATCGTCCTCGCCGTGATCGGGGGCCATGTGGACAAGGCCGGTGCCGCTGTCGGTCGTGACAAAGTCGCCGGGCAGGAACGGACGCGGACGCGCGAAAAAACCGCCGAGTTCGTGCATCGGGTGGCGGGCGATGGTTCCGGCGAGGTCGGAGCCTTTGTAAATTGTTATTTTGGTCGCGCCACTTTTGGGAGCACCAGTGCCGTTTTCGTTGGCTCCGGTTCTAAGTGACAGGGCGTAGCATAGGTTTTCAGCGACCAAGTATCTGCGGTCGCCGTAATGCACGAGAACATAATCAACATCCGGCCCATAAGCCAAAGCCTGGTTCACCGGAATCGTCCAAGGCGTCGTCGTCCAGATCACCGCATGGGCACCGACCAGTTCGGCAATCGGCGACTCAACAATCTCGAACGCCACGTCGATCTGGGTCGAGGTGATATCCTCGTACTCAACCTCGGCCTCGGCCAGCGCGGTCTTTTCGACGGGCGACCACATCACCGGCTTGGCACCGCGATAGAGCTGGCCGGACTCGGCGAACTTCATCAGTTCCGAAACGATGGTCGCCTCGGCCTGGAAATCCATGGTGAGATAGGGATTGTCCCAATCGCCATTGATGCCGAGCCGTTTCAGCTGCTCGCGCTGGGTATCGACCCAGTGCTGCGCGTAGGCGCGGCATTCGGCGCGGAATTCGACCGGATCGACCTGATCCTTGTCGAGCTTCTTCTTGCGGTACTGCTCCTCAACCTTCCACTCGATCGGCAGGCCGTGGCAGTCCCAGCCGGGAACATAGGGCGCGTCTTTGCCC
>CANGBE010000028.1 GCA_947451875.1 Sphingomonadaceae bacterium
ATCGCTCGAACCGATTGAAGCAGAGGATTGTCCGATGAACACCCGCAGACCGATGTGCTCGTCTTCCGAACGCTCGACGTCTTCCAGTTGGCCCAGCCGCACCTGCACACCTTCGCTGCATTCGCCAACATAGACGACATCAGCAGCATCAGCACCAGCGCGGATTGCGCGTTCAACAAGGGCGGAGGCGCGTGTTTGCGCGGTATTGGGATCTAGCATGGGAGCGGCCTTAGCCGCGCATCAAACTTGGTTCAATGCAGAGTACTTTTTGCCGTGCTGGTGCAGCAAGGCAGGCACAGATGTGCCGACCGCACTAATTAATGCACCCCGAAGCCCAAGGCGAGCAGCTTGAACACACCGGTCAGCGCGAAAGGCAGGCCAATCGCCAGCAACCATAGTGCCCGTCGGTCACGCCGATAATAGCTGGCCATATCGGGATCGGCGGCCTGTTGATCGGAAAGGCGGTTCCAGCGCTTTTCGAAACGGCGGCACGAAGGGATGATTGCCACAACCAAAACGACCAGAGCCAGATAAGGCAGCATCGAGCTGCTTTCGCTCTTTAGCGCGCCCATGGTAACGAAAATCTGCAGTCCAGTGTAAACCAGCAGGGCATAGGCGATATGGTCGCTCATGCGCTTGCGCCAATCCACCGGCTTTGCCGTTGTTGCCGACTTTGCAGGCCGGACTACCTCGATCATTGCGACCGTTCCTTTCGGGTATCTCTCTCAACGCGCAATAAACCATCGAATCGGCAGGGTTACAAGTGCTGTTAACCATCAAACTGCTGTGCCGCTGCGACAAACCATGCAGGAATCCTGCCAGTTTGCACCAGCACGGTGTTTTCCCGGCTTGAAGTGGTGCTGGCCACTGCCTAAACACGATGCCGATGGACGATACGCAAACGCTTTTCTCGCCTGCGCCGGATCCCGGCCCGTCAGCTGCCCTGCCGCAGGGCGGGCTGGAAGTGATCTCTATTGCCAAGTCTTATGACAAGCGTGCGGTGCTCTCGGATATCTCGCTGTCGGTCGGCAAGGGAGAGGTGCTTGGCCTGCTAGGTCCGAATGGCGCGGGCAAGACGACCTGTTTTTATTCGATCATGGGGCTGGTGCGCCCCGATTCGGGCCGCATCCTGATGGACGGAATCGATGTTACCCGCTTGCCGATGTATCGCCGCGCCATTCTGGGCCTTGGCTATCTACCACAGGAAACCTCGATCTTTCGCGGGCTGACGGTAGAGCAGAACATTTCAGCCGTGCTCGAACTCAACGAACCCGACCCTGATGCAAGAGCGGCCGATCTGGAGCGGTTGCTTGACGAATTCGGCCTCGCCCGCCTGCGCAGCAGTGCGGCCATGGCACTTTCGGGCGGTGAACGCCGCCGCTGCGAAATTGCCCGCGCGCTGGCCGCAAAGCCTTCGATCATGCTGCTCGATGAGCCTTTCGCGGGCATTGATCCGCTATCGATCAACGATATCCGCACGCTGGTGAAAGACCTAAGCCAGCGCGGCATCGGCGTGCTGATCACCGATCACAACGTCCGCGAAACGCTCGATATCGTTGACAAGACCTGCGTGATCTACGGCGGACAGGTGCTCTTCGCCGGCACGCCAGAAGGCATGGTTGAAGACGAGAATGTGCGGATGCTCTACCTCGGCAACGATTTTTCGTTGTGAGTCTTTTCCCGCCTCACGGCGGGCCGGTGCCGCGCGAGGCCTCAGCGTTAGCTGAGGCCGGACAACGCATAAATGGCACTCGGACCCCGCCTTGACCTGAGGCAATCACAGTCACTGGTGATGACGCCGCAGTTGCAGCAGGCGATCAAACTGCTCGCGCTGTCCAATCTGGAAGTCGAAACCTTCATCGGCGAGGCGCTGGACGCTAATCCTCTGCTTGAGGTCTCGAGCTCCGCCCCGGCTGATACCCAGTCCGAAATCCCAGAAGAGGCCCGCCGCACCACGCTGGAAACCTCGCCTGTCGATCAGCTGGTGGGGGAAGGCATGGGCGCGGCGGACAAGCCGCTCGATGTCGATCCAGGCGCGCTCGATCTCGATCGCGATACGGGTGACTGGGGCGGTGCGCTGTCCTCCTACGGCGGCGGTGAAGATGGGCCCGGAATTGACGAGCGCGGCGCGGGAGAGCCGACATTGGGCGAACATCTCGACGGCCAGATCGGCCTTGCTACTTCCGATCCGCGCCGCGCGATGATTGCCCGTGCGGTGATCGACCGGCTGGATGAGGCGGGCTATTTCCCTTCCTCCTTGCGCGATCTTGCCGACGAACTGGGCGTGCCACTGGCCGAGGCGGAGGCGGGCCTCGCGCTGGTGCAGAACTTCGATCCCACCGGGATCGCAGCAAGATCGCTTGGTGAATGTATCGCGCTGCAGGCTAAAGAGGCGGACCGCTATGACCCCTGCATGGCGCGGCTGCTCGACAATCTGGATCTGCTGGCCCGCGGAGAACTCGCCCGGCTCAAGCGGATGTGCGATGTCGATGACGAAGATTTTGCCGATATGCTCGCAGAACTGCGCGGCTACGACCCCAAGCCAGGACTGAAATTTTCCTATGGCGGCGGCGAGCCGGTGACGCCGGACGTGCTGGTGGTGCCCCGCACCGATGGCGGCTGGGACATTTCGATCAATCAGGCGACCCTGCCGCGGCTGATCATCAACCGGTCCTACTACGTCGAGATGAAGAGCGCCTGCGACGACAAGACCGCGCGCGGCTGGCTGTCGGACAAGCTCGCCGATGCCAACTGGCTGGTCAAAGCGCTCGACCAGCGCCAGCGCACAATCCTGAAAGTCGCGACGGAACTGGTAACGCAGCAGGAAGGTTTTTTCCGCCACGGCGTATCACAGCTCAAACCGCTGACCCTGCGCACCGTGGCCGATGCCATTTCGATGCACGAATCGACCGTCAGCCGCGTGACCTCCAACAAGTACCTGATGTGCCCGCGCGGCACCTTTGAACTGAAGTATTTTTTCACGTCGGGCGTCGGGGCGGTCGATGGCGAGGGCGGCGCTTCGGCCGAGGCAGTCAAGGCAGCGATCCGCCAGTTGATCGACGCGGAAAGCCCCAAGGCGATCCTCTCCGACGATACGCTGGTCGATCTCCTGAAAGAAAAGGGCTTCGACCTTGCTCGCCGCACCGTGGCGAAATACCGCGAGGCGATTGGCCTTGGCAGCTCGGTACAGCGGCGGCGGGCCAAGGCGCTGGCCGGGGTGCGTTAAGCTCTAGCAGCCCGCACCAATGAAACAGCCTGTATCATAAAAGTACTGATACACCTTATTTCATATCTCAATACTTGCATTGATTAGCATAAAATTACAATAATTCTTGCTTTTCTCGTGATATTGTGACATATCCCAAGCTGTCCGGACACCTATCCAAACAAACCTCAACCCGGTGCATGCCCGGGGAAGGGGCAAGGCAAGAGGTGTGTCATGGCTTTTACTTCTACCCATAACAATTCGGATCGCGCCAAGGTAACCATTGCGGTGACCGTACTGCAGGCGGCGGCGATCTATGGCGTCGTGATCGGACTGACCACGGTCATTTCCATTACCGAGACGCCAAGGACCGAAGCGACCAATATTCCGGTTACCCCGCGCCCGACTCCAACCCCAACGCACACGCCGACCGCGGCGGCGACTCAGACGATGACTCTGCCCACGCCTTTGCCTGGGCCGACATTCACCAACGAGCCGATACAGCCAACGCCGGTGCCGACGGCTATCGCCAGCAGCGGCCCAATCGGTGGCCCGATCAGCACGGGCGGCCCCACTACCCAGCCCACCAAGAGCGCTACCTTCAAAGCAACAGGCCCGGCTGCGCGCGGCCGGCCCGGGGATTGGGTAACGACCAGCGACTATCCCAGCCAGGATCTGCGCGAAGGCAATCAGGGCGTGGTGCGCGTGCGGCTGGAAGTGAACGCGGCAGGGCGTGCAACCAGTTGCACCGTTACCACCTCGAGCGGCTTCCCCCGCCTCGATGCCGCAGCCTGCGCCAAGCTGATCGCGCGCGCGCGCTTTGATCCGGCGACCGACGAAAGCGGTGCAAAGGTCTCCAGCCAATGGTCAAGCGGCGTGCGCTGGACAATTCCAACCAACTGACAAGAGACCCCTGCCTGCCCCGCCCTTCGCAAAAGGGCGGGGATTTTTTACCTTTCTCTCGGCGCGACAATCGCTAGTCTCCGCCCCTTCCACGGGAGACTACAAAATGAAGTTCCGCCTGATCGCCACCACCGCTCTGGCTTCTGCCCTTGCCGCCTTCGCCGCGCCCGCGCTGGCTGAGAGCAATGACTACCGGGTGATCATGCAGGAGCACGATATCGGGCATCTGACCATCACCAGCGACGGGCCAAAGGTTTCGGTCGACTTCGATTACAAGCAGAATGGCCGCGGCCCAACGATCAAGGAAGAGCTGAAGCTCGACGCCGATGGTAGTCCGCTCGACTGGAAGATTACCGGCCGCACGACCTTCGGCAACGCTGTAACCGAAAGCTTCAAACGCAGCGGCGCGGGCGTGGCGTGGCGTGATCTCGCTGGCCCCGGCATGATCAAGGGCAAGGATGCACCGCGCTGGTATGCGACGCAAAACGGATCACCGCTCGATACCGCGATGCTCGCCAAGGCGCTGCTCGCCGCCCCCGGCCACACGCTCCCCGTCGCCCCCGGCGGCAACGCGACGCTGACCGAAAAAGACCGCCGCACGCTCGATGGCACCGGCGGCAAGCTTGAGGTGATCACCTACGAGCTGTCTGGCCTGTCGCTCACGCCCACCTACATCTCGCTCGACGCTAAGGGCGATCTGTTCTCGCTTGAATCGTCCGATTTCTTCATCGGCCGTGCCGGTTACGAAAAGGGCGCCGATGCGCCGATGCGGGCGCTGGCAGAAGGGCTGGCATCTTCGCGGCTCGGCGAAATTCAGGCGAAGGGCGCGCATAACTGGGCCTCTCCCGTGCGACTGCGCAATGTCCGACTGTTCGATCCGGTCGCCAAGGCGCTCACCAGCCCGCGCGATGTCGTATGGTATCGCGGGCGGATCAGCGAAGTGGTACCGACCGGTTCGATTTCCACCCCCGGTGAAGTACAGATCGAGGGCAATTTCGGCACTTTGATCCCCGGCCTCACCGATATGCACGCCCATCTGGGGCAGGAAGACGCGCTGATGAATGTGCTCGCCGGGGTCACCTCGGTGCGCGATATGGGCAACAACAATGCCGTGCTCGACAAGCTGATCGAGCGCATTGGCAAGGGCGAAGTGGCGGGCCCCCGCGTCACCCGCTCGGGCTTCCTTGAGGGCAAGAGCCCGTTCAATTCGGCCACCGGTATCCTTGCCGCGAGCGAAACCGAAGCTGTGAAGGGCGTGCGCTGGTATGCTGCGCACGGATATTGGCAGCTCAAGATCTATAACTCGGTCAACCCGGAATGGGTGCCGGCCATGGCGAGCGAAGCCCACAAGTTGGGCATGCGGGTTGCCGGCCACGTCCCGGCCTTTTCCAGCGCCGATGCGATGATCGCGGCCGGTTATGACGAAATAACCCACGTCAACCAGCTGATGCTCGGCTGGGTGCTGAACCCCGGTGAAGACACCCGCACCCTGTTCCGCTTTACCGCGATGCGCCGCTTCCCGACCATCGACGTGTCCGGGCCGAAGGTCAGCGCCACGCTTGATGCCATGGTAGCCAAGCACGTGTCGCACGAACCGACTATCGGCATCCACGAATTGGGCCTCACCGCGCTCGACGGCCAGCCCAATCCCGGCGCGATCGACTATATCGACCACATGCCGCCCAGCGAACAGCGCAGTCTGAAGCAGGCGCTGTTTGGGGCCGATACCCCGCAGCAGCGCGCCGAATATGTCGCTGCCTTCGGCAAGGTGATGGAAACCCTCACCGAGATGAACAAGCGCGGCATCATGCTGATCCCCGGCACCGACGCCGGCGGCGCCTTCACGCTTCACCGCGAGCTGGAACTGTTCGGCAAACTGGGCATGACCCCAGCCGAAGTGCTCGCCCGCGATACGCTGGATGTGGCGCGCTATATGGGGCAGGACCAGATGCTTGGCTCGGTAGAGCGCGGCAAATATGCCGACTTCTTCCTCGTCCTCGGTGATCCGACCAAAGACCTGAAGGCGATCAAGTCCATCGCCATGGTGGTGAAAGGCGGCACCGCCTATTTCCCGAGCGAGATCTATCCCAAGCTGGGGATCAAGCCTTTTGCAGATTCGCCGAAGGTTACGGTGGAGAAGTAGGCCGAAACCTAAGCCTCCAGCTCGACATCCCAGTAGAGCCAGTCACGCCAGGTTTCGTGCAGGTAATTCGGCGGGAAACCCCGACCGCGTTCCTGCAGCTGCCAGTTGGTCGGGCGGATTGGCTCTATCAGCAGCGGCATGTGCGCCTGCCGCGGCGTGCGGCCGCCCTTCTTGAGATTGCAGGGCGAACAGGCGGTCGCGACGTTTTCCCAACTGGTGCGCCCGCCGAGCCGGCGCGGCACCACATGATCGAAGGTCAGGTTATGCGGGCTGCCGCAATACTGGCAACAGAACCGGTCACGCAGGAACAGGTTGAAGCGGGTGAAGGCGGGGTGCTCACTGGGCTTCACATACTGGCGCAGCGCGATCACCGAGGGGATCTTCATCTGCCAGTTGGGCGAGTGGACCTCGCGCTCATAGCTTGCGACGATATCGACCCGCTCAAGGAAAACCGCCTTGATCGCCGTCTGCCACGGCCACAGGCTGAGCGGATAATAGGACAGCGGTGTGTAGTCTGCATTCAGGACAAGCGAAGGACAGTCGCTCAGGTGGCGGGAGGGATCACCCTCCGCGCTGCGGAAATGGGCCGCGCGCTCGATCAGCTCCGACTTGAGCATGGCCTCCTATCGCACCTTGGCGTTACGGGACTGTGACAGAACATGGCTTGTAAAGAACATGGGCAGAGTCATGACGTCAACCCTTGCCACAAGACGAAATCCACAAGAGAGATCAAATCCGTGATCCGCACCCGTTTCGCCCCCAGCCCCAATGGCTCTCTCCACCTTGGCCATGCCTATGCAGCGATTGTCGCGCATGATCTGGCCCGGGCACGCGGCGGCGAGTTTCTGCTGCGGATCGAGGACATTGATGGCGCGCGCAGCCGCGAAGATCTGACCAACGAATTCATCGCCGATCTGCAATGGCTCGGGCTGGAATGGCACGGCGATCCAGTGTTCCAGTCAGCGCGGCTTGGCGCCTATGCCGAGGCTGCTTGGGGCCTGATGGAGAAAGACTTGCTCTATCCCTGCACCTGCACCCGCAAGGACATTGCCGAGGCTGCAACCGACCTAGGCCCGGACGGACCGATCTATCCCGGCACCTGTCGCGGCAAGACTGCCGAGCCGGGGGCCGATGTTGCATGGCGGCTCGATGTCGAAAAGGCAGTCGAAATTGCCGGGCCGCTCAGCTGGACGGATGAACTGACCGGGCCGCAGCGCTGCTGGCCCGAGATGTTCGGCGATGTCGTGCTGCTTCGCCGCGATGCCCCGGCAAGCTATCACCTCGCCGCGACGATGGACGATGCAGCGGACGGGATCACGCTGGTGACGCGTGGGAGTGACCTATTCCGCGCCAGCCACATCCACCGCCTGTTGCAGGCGCTGCTCGATCTACCAGTGCCGATCTGGCACCACCACAGCCTGCTGGTCGAGGCGGATGGCAAAAAGCTGGCGAAGCGGCGGGGTTCACCCTCGCTGGCCGACAGGCGCCGCGCCGGGGAGGACGGGCTCGCAATCGCCGAGGCCCTGCGGCGCGGTAACTTGCCCACTGGCATTTCGCTGGCGGAGGGCGTAAACTCAGCGCCATGAAGTATATCCTCATCCCCGTCGTGATCGTGCTGGTCATCATGGTCGTCGTCAGCCTGATCCGCGGCATCGCCGCCTTCATGCAGAGCACCCGCGAAGATCTGGAGCACGATCACAGCACCGGCCCCAGCCCGATGCAACTCAAGCAGAACCAGATGATGTTCAAGCGCATCATGTATCAGGGTGCGGCCGTGCTGGTGATCGCTGTTTTGCTAGCGATTGGCTCCAAGTAATTGGTCAAGCTCAACAAGATTTACACGCGGACCGGGGACGATGGCACGTCGGGTCTCGTCGACGGCTCACGCCGGGTAAAGCACGATGCGCGCTTTGAGGCGATCGGGGCAGTGGATGAGGCCAACAGCACGATCGGTTTCGCCGTTATCGCGATCACCCAAAGCGACCACGCTGCAGCGCTGCAACGCGTCCAGAATGACCTGTTCGATCTCGGCGCTGACCTTGCCACGCCGGGTGACGATTTCACCCCTTCGCCCATGGTCTTGCGGATGCTCCCGGCTCAGGCCGAGTGGCTTGAGTCGCAGATCGACGCGGTCAACGCAGGCCTTTCCCCGCTCACCAGTTTTATCCTCCCCGGTGGCAGCGAGGCGGCCGCGCGGGTGCATCTGGCACGCGCCTCGGTGCGCCGGGCCGAGCGGGCTGCAGCAGCGCTGAACAATGCAGAAAGCGTCAACCCCGCCGCGCTCGCCTATATCAACCGGCTGTCAGACTACCTCTTCGTCCTAGCCCGCGCGCTGAATGATGGCGGCGCGGGAGATGTGCTGTGGGTGCCTGGCGCGGGCCGGTAATGGAGAAGAAAATGGAACCCTTCCTGCTCGTCGAACGCGACGGCCCCGTGGTGATCGCCACGATGAACCGCCCCGACGAAATGAACGCCATTTCCGAGAGCGTCTATTCCGATGAATTGGCGGCGTTCTGCAAGGAAATGCAGCGGGATCGATCAGTGCGGGCGATTGTCCTGACCGGCGCGGGCAAAGGCTTCTGCGCGGGCGGCAATGTCAAACACTTGGCTGCGCGCTCGGGCCTGTTTGAAGGCTCGGCATGGAATATCCGCGGCAACTACCGCGCCACGGTGCAACAGATTGCCCCGGCGCTGGCCGAGCTGGAAGTGCCGGTGATTGCCGCGATCAATGGCCCGGCAATCGGCCTCGGGCTCGACATCGCCTGCGCCTGTGACATCCGGATCATGGCGGACCATGCCGTGGTGGCGGAGAGCTATGTCAAGCTCGGCATCATCCCCGGCGGCGGCGGCGCATGGCTGCTCCCGCGCCTGATCGGCCCACAGCGCGCCGCGCTGATGACACTAACTGGTGACGCAATCAACGCTGCCAAGGCGCTGGAATATGGCCTGATAGCAGAGGCGGTTCCCGCCGCCGACCTGCTGCCCCGCGCCCGCGAACTGGCCCACAAAATCGCCGCCAACCCCGGCCACGCCACCCGCCTCGCCAAACGCCTGATGCGCGAAGGACAGGACATGAAGTTCGAAACCCTGATGCAGATGGCCGCTGCTTTTCAGGCAATTTCGCACCACACCGAGGACCACCACGAGGCGGTCGATGCCTTCATGAGCAAACGCAAGCCGGTGCTGAAGGATGGGTGAAGGCGCCACCCCATTGCAGAACACCTCAAGAACGGCCAAATAGACGGCATGGCCGAACTGATTATCCGCCGGGGTCTTTCCGAACCCGACACCTCGGGAACATTCGTCCCCCACAAGCCGCAGCGGCCTGAGAAATCAGACGGCGGCAGGGCGTTCCGGATTCGATCCGAGTACCAGCCCGCTGGTGACCAGCCTACAGCGATTGCCGATCTGGTTGAGGGCATTACTGCCGATGACCGCACACAGGTGCTGCTCGGCGTAACCGGTTCGGGCAAGACCTTCACCATGGCCAAAGTGATCGAGGCGACGCAGCGCCCGGCGCTGATCCTGGCGCCCAACAAGATCCTCGCCGCGCAGCTTTACGGCGAGTTCAAGAGCTTCTTTCCGGACAACGCGGTCGAATATTTCGTCTCCTACTACGATTACTATCAGCCCGAGGCCTATGTGCCCCGCAGCGATACCTACATCGAGAAGGAAAGCTCGGTGAACGAGGCGATTGACCGGATGCGCCACTCGGCCACCCGATCGCTGCTGGAACGCGATGACGTGATCATCGTCGCCTCGGTGAGCTGCATCTATGGCATCGGTTCGGTCGAAACCTATTCGGCGATGATCTTTGACCTGAAAAAGGGCAGCAGCGAAGACCAGCGCGAGATCATCCGCAAACTGGTTGCCCTGCAATACAAGCGCAACGACGCCGCCTTCACCCGCGGCACCTTCCGCGTAAGGGGCGACAATCTCGAGATCTACCCCAGTCACTATGAGGACATGGCCTGGCGGATCAGCTTTTTCGGCGACGAGGTTGAGGAAATCAGCGAATTCGATCCGCTGACCGGCAAGAAGGGCGCGAGCCTGGACAAGGTCAGGGTCTATGCCAATTCGCACTATGTCACCCCCGGGCCAACGATGAAGCAGGCCGCCGACGCGATCCGCTTTGAACTGGCGGACCGGCTGCAGGAACTGGAAGCAGAGGGCAAACTTCTCGAACATCAGCGGCTGGAGCAGCGCACCAATTTCGATCTGGAAATGATCGCAGCGACCGGCTCTTGCGCCGGGATCGAGAACTACAGTCGCTTCCTCACCGGGCGAATGCCGGGCGAACCACCGCCGACGCTGTTTGAATATCTGCCCGACAACGCGCTGCTGTTCGTCGACGAAAGCCACCAGACCGTGCCGCAGATCGGCGCCATGTCGAAAGGCGATCACCGCCGCAAGATTACGCTGGCCGAATACGGCTTCCGTCTGCCAAGCTGCATCGACAACCGCCCGCTGCGCTTCAACGAATGGGACGCGATGCGGCCGCAGACGGTCGCGGTTTCCGCCACGCCGGGCGGCTGGGAGATGGAACAATCGGGCGGCGTTTTTGCCGAGCAAGTGATCCGCCCCACTGGGCTGATCGATCCGCCGGTCGATATCCGACCGATCGAGGATCAAGTGCAG
>CANGBE010000029.1 GCA_947451875.1 Sphingomonadaceae bacterium
ACCTCGCAGGTAACTTTACCTTCAACCGAGGCTTTGCCCCAGAACTTGCAGACGCGGCTGCGCTTCTGGATAAAGCCCGCGTGGAGATCGAGCAGCACGCCGGGTTCAACCGGGCTGCGGAACTTGGCTTCCTCTATCGCCATGAAATAGACCAGTTTCCCAGTCCCAGCGAGGCCGAGCGTCTCGATAGCGAGGATACCGGCAGCCTGTGCCAGCGCCTCAATCTGCAAGACGCCGGGCATGATCGGGCGGCCAGGGAAGTGCCCCTGAAAGAAGCCCTCATTCATCGACACGGCCTTCACCGCGTGAATCTCGCCATCCGCAACCAGGCTGACCACACGGTCAACCAGCAGCATCGGATAGCGGTGGGGCAGCGCGGCGAGGATGCCGGTGATGTCCATCGACTTGGCCTCAACGGAGGGTCCGTTTTCCTCGGTCATGATAGTCCCCCATAATCCCAAAACCCCCGTCATCCTGAACTTGTTTCAGGATCCATTCCTCAGCCTGTCCCGCCGATGCTGGATTGACGCAAACCTGACAGTTTGCATCTCTCCGGCAAAAACTGATTTCTCGGCCAAATGGATCCTGAAACAAGTTCAGGATGACGAACTTGGTTAGGTTGTGCCAGATGTGAGATGCCCCAATCAACAAGGGGCACTGCACATCTGGCAAATCAATTAGCGGCCCGAAGGCTTGGGCGGATTTGCGGCAGGCGCTGCTGCAGCCGGAGCGGGTGCTGCCGGGGCTACTGCTGCTGGAGCCGGAGCAGGAGCAGGAGCCTGTCCTTGCTGTGCAGCCTGCTGGGCGCGAGCCTGACGCACTTCAAGCGGCTCCCAGTTGGCCGGCGGCACGAGCTGTGCGGTGGGGATCAGCGCATTGATTTCAGCCAAGATCGCTGCGTTGAGGTTATATGCGCCGTTGTTAATTGCCGTAACCGCTTGTGGATTAAGGATAATCGAAACCCGGTGCTTGGCCATTGCTGCCTTGACGGCAGCTTCCATCTTGGCCTCAACCTGCTCCTTCACATAGAGCTCGGAATAGACAACCGGCTTGGAAAGACCTGCCAATTCAGCCTTTGCGCTTTCCTGAAACTTCTGGATGGCGGTGTTCTGTGCGACCAGATCAGCCTGGTTGGGATTAGGAGCAGCGGCATCCTTGTTGATCTTTTCGATCATTGGGTTGAGCTGCGCCTGCAGCACGGCAGCGCGGGCTGTGTAGGCGTCAAGCTGCGCCTTGTAGGTGGTTAGGCGCTGCTGACCGGCGGCGCGGACAGCGTCGGAATTGTCACGCACTGCATCGAAATCAGCGACGGCAAGTCCGGCGACGATCTGGCCAGAAGATGCACCAGCACCGGCAGCAGCAGCAGCAGGGGCCGCAGCACGGCGAGCCGGAGCAGCTGAAGCGGTCGCGGCAGTGCCAAGCATAAGAGCGACGATCAGCGCCGCCTTGAAAGAAGTCTTCATCAGAATTGGGTTCCTACGTTGAATGTGAATGACTTGGTATTGTCACCATCCTGCTTAAGCAGGGTTTTGGCGAAATCGATGCGGAACGGCCCAAACGGCGAGTTCCAGTTGAAGCCGATGCCCACTGCTACACGCGGTTTCCAGCTGTTGCCGAGGAAGAATTCCTGGAAGGCCGGAACAGTCTGGCGAATCTGTGCCGCGTTGGCCGTGTTAGTGCCAAGGCAGGCCGGCGGCGCTGCGTTGACCGCACTGGTCGTCGTTGAGGTCACGATGGTTGAAGTCAGGCAGCCACCGTTTGTTGTGTCGGGGTCAGCCGTATCAATTTGCGTGTAGAGTGGCGCACCCGAGGTATCGGTCAGCGGGATGTTGAGGTTAGTCGTCAGGTTGGTCAGAGCTGGCGATTTTGCGCCCCAGACTGCACCGGCATCCATGAAGATCGATGGACGAATGCCCATTTCCTTGGCGCCCGAACCCAGCGGAATTTCCAGCTCCATGCGGGCAAGGTAATAGTACTTGCCGCCAATCGCGTCATCCTGCCAGCGCGTCTTGTCAGTATCGACAGCGTCCGGGCTGAGGAAGTTCTGGCCGGTGCCGCAGGCTGCCGCAGAGGTTGCGACATTGCGTACCTGCGGTGTGGTTACGGCACCTGTGGTGTCGGTGACCGCCGCAGCAAAGCAATAGCTGTTACCGCCATCGATCTGGCCGTCACCGTTGCTGTCGGTGTAATACTTGCGCACCACACGCGGGCCAACGCCGCGAATGTCGAAGCCGCGGATTTGCGGTTCGCCAAGGTAGAAACGGTCTGTGAGGATCACATCGCCACCGTTCTTCAGGCCCTTGATGATACCGCCTTCGCCGGTAACCGAGAAGATCCAGTTCTTGCCGAGATTCCAGTACTTGCCGGCATTAGCCGTAAGGCGGGCATATTTGACCGAGCCGCCAAGCCCGGCAAATTCTGCCGTGACCGAAACCATATGGCCATTGGTCGGGTGCTGGCGGTTATCCAGCCTGTCGTAAACCCATGACATGGCGAGGCTAGAGGTCGTGCGCTTACCAATGGCTTCGCATAGATAGCGCCCTGCCAGCAGCGGATCGCATTCCGGCGTGCCGGGATGGACGCGATCGGTATAATAGCTCCCCTGATCCAGCGTCACATTATCGATGTTGAACGTATAGCGCCCGATCAGGCTGGTGAACTCTGTCAGTGGCAGGCCGACGCGCGCCTGCAGGCCGGTCGTCGTCTGGCCATAGATCGTCTTGCGATCAGTACCGGTGAAGTTGAAGTTATTGTAATCGCGGCGATAGATGTCACCACCGAACGATACATTGCGATCGAACACATAAGGCTCAGTAAAGCTCAGCTGCGCTGACTTTGAATAGCGCGAATAGCTGACACTGGTACCAATGGTTTGCCCACGACCGCGGAAATTGCGCTGCTGCACCGAAGCCTGCAGGATGAAGCTTTCGATCGACGAGAAGCCTGCGGAAAGCTGCAGTTCGCCGGTCGGCTTTTCTTCAACGTTGGCCTGCAAGATCACGCGATCCGGTGCCGAGCCGGGGAGCTGTTTGACTTCAAACTTTTCCTGGAAATAGCCGAGCGAGTTGATGCGGTTGGTCGAACGCTTAACCTGCAGGGTGTTGAACGCGTCGCCCTCTGCAAGACGGAATTCGCGGCGGATAACCTTGTCCTGCGTCAGCGTATTGCCGTTGATGTCCACCTTCTCGACATAAACGCGCGGCGCTTCGGCGATCTGGAAAGTGATCCCCATAGAGAGATCGTCTTTGTTGCGATCATAGTTGGGCTGCACATCGGCGAAGGCATAGCCGAAGGTACCGGCGGTCTGGTTCAAGCGGTCAATGGTGTCTTCCACCAGCTTGGCATTATACCAATCGCCCTTTTTCATCGGCAGCTGGGTCGCCAACTTCTCGCCATCGAAATCGCGCAGCTGGCTTTCCACCTTCACGTTGCCGAATTTGTAGCGCTTACCTTCTTCCACCACATAGGTGATGATGAAATCGTGCTTGTCAGGCGTCAGTTCGGCCATCGCCGAAACCACGCGGAAATCAGCAAAGCCCTTGGTCAGGTAGAACTGGCGCAGCTTCTGCTGGTCATAGGCGAGACGATCAGGATCGTAGGTATCCTTGCTCGACATGAAGCGCGTCAGCCGCGATTGCTTGGTCAGCATCGTGCCCCGGATTTCGCCGTCCGAGAATACCTCGTTGCCAAGAATATTGATCTGGCGGACCTTGCTTTTCGGACCTTCGTTAATTTCGTAGACGATATCGACGCGGTTCTGGTCAAGCATGACCATCTTCGGCTCAACCGTCGCGGCGAAACGGCCCTGCCGCTTGTAGAGTTCTAGCACGCGCGAAACGTCAGCGCGCACTTTCGAGCGGGTGAAAATCTGGCGCGGGGCCAGCTTGATTTCCGGGGTGAGCTTTTCTTCCTTGAGCCGCTTGTTGCCCTCAAAGATGATCCGGTTAATCACCGGGTTTTCCTTGATCTGGACAACCACGTTACCTTGCCCGTCCTGGCGGACCTGCACGTCGGAAAACAACTCGGTAGCGTAGAGATCCTTCAGCGCCTGGTCGGCTGCGGCCTGCGTGTAAACCTGGCCTGCGCGGATGCGGATGTAGGAAAGGATCGTATCGCGCTCAAGCCGCTGCGCACCGACAACATCTAGGGTACGAACGATAACCGGCGCGGGCGCTTCTGCGACTGGAGCAGCAGCAGGGGCGGCTGGAGCAGATGCAGCAGGCTGCGCTTGAGCCATGGCGGCAACCGGCATTCCGGCGAGGACCGTAGAGGCCAGCAGCACCGCGAGGCGCTGGCCCGAAGCGGACGATCTGCGGCGGGTTTCGGCCTGGTTATTCATAGGGGTCATCGACGCGCCGTATCCTGATCAAATGTGGTCCGAAAAAAGGCGCACCGAGGCAAACTGCCGCAGGCCCAATTCCCGTCGCTGCCCTCTGCCCGATGAACTGCCTTCAATCAAGCAATCTGTCGGCAAAAGCGTGGAGTTTTGCTAGTCCTAACTCGCTTAACGCCCCCATGGGAGGAGCGATGCAAGGTCGTTTATTGTGACGAACAACATAAGGCCCAGCACTAATGCCAACCCGGTGCGGAACGCCCAGTCCTGACTGCGGGCACCCACGGGACGGCGGCGTATTGCCTCCGCAGCGTAGAATGCCAGGTGCCCACCGTCGAGGGTGGGGATTGGCAACAGGTTGATGAATGCCAAGTTAATCGAGATGAAAGCCGCGAATTGAACAAAATTCAGCCAGCCCAATGAGAGCTGTTCGCCGGAGAATTTCGCGGTCTTGATCGGGCCGCCAAGCTCGTCGAGCGAGCGCTCACCCACGACGATCTGCTTGAGGCCCAGCCCCAGCATTCGCATGATTCCCCAACACTGCTGACCACTTAGAGCGACCGCCTCGATCGGGCCAACCCGCTGGAATTCCAGCTTTGACGAGCGGATGCCCAGCTGGCCGACGCGTGATCCGTTGCCGAAACGGTCCTTCTCGGTGAAATCGCGAAGCGTGATGCGCGAATCGAATTCACGGCCACCGCGTTCAACTTGCAGAGCAACGGTCTTGCCCGGATAGGGGCGAACCAAGTCGGAAATGTCAGCGAATTCCTTCACCTTGTTCCCGTCGATGGCAACGATCCGGTCGCCCGAGAGCAGACCAGCCGCCGCTGCGGGGGAATTCGGGGCCATCTCGCCGATCACCGGCGGCGAGGTAACCTTGCCGTAAGCCATGAAAAACGCAGCAAAAATCAGCACGGCAACGAGGATATTCGCAACCGGCCCGGCCGCCGCGATCGCCGCGCGCTGCCAAAGGGCTTTCGCGGCAAAAGTATGGCTGCGCTCTTCCTCGCTCATCGCCGCGATTGCATCTTCATCGGGTTCGCTTGTCGCATTGGCGTCGCCCGCGAACTGGACATAGCCGCCCATCGGGATCGCAGCAATCTGCCAGCGGGTGCCGCGCTTGTCGGTCCAGCCGCACAACGCCTTGCCGAAGCCGACCGAGAACACGTCGGACTTCACACCGCACCAGCGCGCGACGAGGTAATGGCCGAGCTCGTGAAGCACCACCAGCGGGCCGATCAGCAGGAAAAAGCCGAGCACCGACTGGATGAATGGCGGAAAATGGAACAAGTCAGGGTCTCTCCAACAGTTCGCGCGGGCTAACTACCGCACGCTGGCTCCAGAAATTGCGCGGCTATTCTCCGCGCTTCGGCATCGATCTCTATCACATCGCCCAAGGATTGGGGAGCAGCGGGGGCAAAGCGCGCCATCGTTGCCTCAACCTGTTGCACGATACCGGTGAACGACAGCTTACCGGCAAGGAAAGCGGCCACCGCAACCTCATTAGCCGCGTTGAGCACCGCTGGCGTGGCCCCGCCCGCCTCTGCGGCTTGGCGGGCAAGCTTGGTCGCGGGAAAACGCACCTCGTCGGGCGCGCGGAAAGTCAGCTCGCCCAGCGCTGCCAGATCGAGCGGCGCGCAGGGCGTGTCCATGCGGCTCGGCCAGGCCAGCACCGAGGCAATCGGCACGCGCATGTCGGACGGGCCAAGCTGCGCCAGTGTCGAGCCATCACGGTATTCGACCATCGAGTGGACCACCGACTGCGGGTGGACGACGATCCGCAGCTTATCCAGCCCCACCGGGAACAGGTGCCAGGCCTCGATCAGCTCCAGCCCCTTGTTGAACATGGTGGCAGAATCGACGCTGATCTTCGCGCCCATATCCCAGTTGGGATGCTTCACCGCCTGCGCTGGCGTGGCGGCTGCCAGTTGCTCGGCCGACCAATCGAGGAACGGCCCGCCGCTCGCCGTCAGCGTGATCATGCGGACATGGGCGGGGTCGTTGCCGGAGAGGCATTGGAAGATGGCGTTGTGCTCAGAGTCTACCGGCAGCAACGTTGTGCCGTGGCGCGCCACCGCGTCCATCATCACATCGCCCGCCGAAACCAGCGCTTCCTTGTTGGCGAGCGCGACGGTCTTGCCCTGCTCGATCGCGGCCATAGTCGGGGCGAGGCCCGCGCAGCCGACGATTGCGGCGACGGTAATGTCCGCCGGACGGCTCGCCGCCTCGGTGAGAGCCGCCGCCCCGCCTGCGGTCCCGATATGCGAATGAAAGAGCAAGGATTGCAGAGCGGGAAGGCGACTCTCGTCAGCAACTACCGCGATCTCGGCAGAAAGTTCCTTGGCGAGTGCCGCAAGTTCCTCGACGTTGCTGTTGGCGGTGAGCGCAACGACTTTCCATGCATCGCGGTTGCGCCGGATCAGGTCGATGGTTGAGGCACCGATAGAACCGGTCGCGCCGAGGATGGAGATGGTGCGGGTCATTGGAAATAAAAACTGATTATATTCAATGACTTAAGGATAATTGGCAGAAAAAACGACAACGCCAATAACCCATCTACTCGATCAAAAAGACCTCCGTGCCCTGGAATCAGACTACCTGAGTCTTTGACGTTGGCTCGTCGTTTCATCCAGCTTTCAAAAAAGTCACCAGATTGAGCAATAATCGCCGCAACAGCCCCCATAATTCCAAAGCCCAAATAGCTTAGCGGGTTGCTTCCGACATTGCCTATGCAGTTCAGAAAAATCCGAACTGACATTGTGGCCCAATCGGTCGAAGGGTCCACACACGTTCCACCCATGAAAAGGAAAAGGAACGCCGCAGCGGCTAGACATCCTCCAATCAAACCGGCCCATGTTTTCGAAGGGCTAATCCGGGGAGCAATCTTTGGGCCACCGAAACTGCGGCCGGAGAAATACGCGCCGATGTCAATTGCCATTACAACGCCAACCAACATTACCACGCCGTCAATGCTGTCGTTAGTTGCTCTCGACATGTTGAGAAAATAACTTGCGCCTCCCACGTATGCGAGCCCCCCAGCATTCCACAGCCCGCGCTTCACCGGCGACGGCTCAAAACCAACCACCAGCCCGCGCCACTCCCACAGCACGCCCAGCGCCACGGCAGCAACGAACACAGTCCACACCCAGCCGCCCAGCCACAGCGCCGTTCCCGCCACGGCGACCATGACGATGGCGGACAGCGTGCGGACGCCGAGGTCGGACTTTTTGGAGGTGGGCGGAGATGTGGGTTCAGTCATGCTCTCACCTTCCCAAAATCGTCATCCTGAACTTGTTTCAGGATCCATTTCTCGTTTGGCGCCGAGTGCTGATTGGCACACCATGTCGCAGACTCAGCCTTTATCCTGACAGCACCGCGCTTGGGGCGCGATGGATCCTGAAACGAGTTCAGGATGACGGGACTGGTGAGGTTGGGTGTGGTTCTATCGCCCGCCATAACGCCGCTCCCTATCCACAAACTGCTCCAGCGCCTGGGCGAGATGCTCGGGCGTGAAGTCGGGCCAGAGGGTATCGACAAACAGCATCTCGGCATAGGCCGCCTGCCACAGCAGGAAGTTTGACAAGCGAACCTCGCCCGAAGTGCGGATCAGCAGATCGAGCGGGGGCATTCCGGCGGTGTCGAGTTCGGCGGCGATGGTCTCGGGGGTGATTGGCCCCTTCCCTGCCGCCTTGGTGGCCGCGCGGGCGATCTCGTCTTGCGAACCATAGTTCAGTGCAACCGCCAGAGTGGTCCCGACATTGCCCGCTGTCCGCTCCAGAGCACCTTCAATCAGTTTCACAAGATCAGCAGGAAAAGCTTTGTAATCGCCGATAATTCTCAGCCGAACATTATTCGCGGCGAATTCATCGAGATCGGCGATGATGAAGGCCTTCATCAGCCCCATCAGCGCGCCTATTTCTTCCTCGCTGCGCCGCCAGTTCTCGGTCGAGAAGGCATAGAGCGTCAGCGCCTCCAGCCCTAGATCCTTCGCCGCGCGCACAACCTTGCGCACAGCTTCGACGCCCTTCTTGTGGCCCATGGCGCGCGGCAGGTGGCGCTTTTTCGCCCAGCGCCCGTTGCCGTCCATGATGATGGCGACGTGTTTGGCTTTAGTCATGGCGCCCCAGCCCGCTCGTGTGAGCCTGCCGCAGGATCACTTGCCCAGGATTTCCTGTTCCTTCTGCGCCGCGACAGCATCCAGTTCCTTGATCACGTCGTCGGTCAGCTTCTGGACCTCGGTTTCGCCGCGCTTGCGATCGTCTTCCGAGATTTCCTTCTTGTTTTCATCGGCTTTCAGGTTGTCCATGCCATCGCGGCGGACATTGCGCACGGCGATACGCGCCTTTTCGGCATATTGATGCGCGATCTTGCCCAGTTCCTTGCGGCGCTCTTCGGTGAGGTCGGGGATCGGCAGACGCAGTGTGTTGCCATCGTTGATCGGGTTCAGACCGAGGCCGGCCGAACGGATCGCCTTTTCCACCGGACCGATGTTCGATTTATCCCACACCTGCACGGTGAGCATCCGCGGCTCTGGCGCGGAAATCGTCGCTACCTGGGCGAGCGGCATGGGGCTGCCATAGACCGTCACCATAATCGGTTCGAGCAGCGCGGTGTTGGCGCGCCCCGTCCGCAGACCGGAAAGATCGTGCTTCAGTGATTCGATGGCGCCCTTCATGCGGCGTTCGAGATCGGCTTTATCGTACTTTGCCATTGTCAGGCCCCTTTAGAGACGATCGTCTGTGTGCCTTCACCGGCGAGAACCTTGGCAAGATTGCCTTTCTCACGGATCGAAAAGACGACGATCGGAATGTTGTTATCACGGCACAGCGCCACGGCGGAGGCGTCCATTACCTTAAGGTTTTCTGCGAGAACAGTATCATAATCCACTGTATCATAACGCTTTGCCTGCGGATTGGTCTTGGGATCACTGTCATAGATGCCGTCAACGCTGGTGCCCTTGAACAGGGCATCGCACTGCATCTCTGCCGCGCGCAAGGCCGCACCGCTGTCAGTGGTGAAATAGGGCGCGCCAACCCCGGCGGCGAAGATCACCACCCGGTCTTTCTCCAGATGCCGCTCTGCCCGGCGGCGGATCACCGGTTCGCAGACCTGATCCATCTGCACGGCGGACTGCACCCGCGTGTGGACGCCGATCTGCTCCAGCGCGTTCTGCATGGCGAGCGCGTTCATCACCGTGGCGAGCATACCCATGTAGTCGGCCTGAGCCCGATCCATGCCCTTGGCCGCGCCTGCCATGCCGCGAAAGATATTACCGCCACCAATCACAAGGCAAACCTCAAGCCCGGTATCCTTCGCCGCTTTCACTTCGGCAGCAAGAGCGGCAACCGTCTCGGGATCGATGCCGAACTGCTGGCTGCCCATCAGCACCTCGCCCGAGAGCTTTATGAGGACGCGCTTGTATTTCGGTTTAGCCATGCGATGTAACATCCGGTTCGGCGGCACGCGCCGGTTTGTGTGCGGCAGGCGTTACCGCCAAGGCGCGAATAGGTAAAGGGATTGGGGTGCTAAAGGGGTTGGCTAAGCGATTGCGAGCACACAAGTGGAAAGTGATCGCGGCGCTCCTGCTGATTCTCTGCGCCAAGGCCTGGCATGACACCATGGCCGATCCCATCGTGCGCGAGGCGACGGTAGCGCTGCCCGGCTTGCCCGCCGGCACGCCGCCAGTCCGCGTGTTGCTGATGTCAGACTTGCACGTGGTTGGCCCGGAGATGCCGCCCGAGCGGCTCGCGCGGATTATCGCTCAGGTGAACGCCCTGCACCCCGATCTGGTGGTGATCGCGGGCGATTTCATTTCCGATCGCGCGCTTTCCACCCATACCTACAGCTTCAAGGAGGCTGTTGCTCCTTTGGCCAAGCTGCGGGCGCCGCTGGGCACCATCGCCGTGCTGGGCAACCACGACAATTACCGCAGCGCCGCCCGGGCCGAGGCCGAGCTTACCCGAGTGGGCGTGACGGTGCTCATCAACCAGACTGTGCGCAAAGGCCCGCTGATCATCGGCGGACTGGGCGACTATGCCACCGGGCACGACAACACCACTGCCCTGATGCGCAGCGCTCCGCCGGGCAATGTACCACTGATTGTTGTCAGCCATCACCCGGATGTCTTCGCGCGGCGGACTTTTGATGTGCCGTTGGTGCTGGCCGGGCATTTCCATTGCGGGCAGATCGGCTGGCCTTGGGGCGGCACCCCAGTCCACACCTCGGACTGGGATCACCGCTACACCTGCGGCAAGGTGAAACAGGGTGATCGGACAATGCTTGTCACCGCTGGGCTAGGCAAT
>CANGBE010000030.1 GCA_947451875.1 Sphingomonadaceae bacterium
CGAGTGGGAGAACTTCTACAACTTCAATCGGCCACACGGTGCCTTCAATGGCAAAACACCCTATGAAGCGCTCCGCGAACGCCTATAATCTCATGCACTCGATGTCCCGCTAGATCGTCAACCTTACACGCGAACCCTAATAAATGACCTATGGAGCCCGCATGAAAGTTCTCGTCACCGGCGCGGCCGGATTCATCGGTTTCTCCCTTTCCCGCGTGCTGCTGGCGCGCGGCGACGAGGTGATCGGGCTTGATTGCGTCAACGACTATTACGATGTCAGCCTGAAGGAGGCCCGCCTTGCAGCGCTGCGCGAAGCGGGCGGCAGCCGCTTCACTTTCGTGCGTCAGGATTTCGCCGACTATCCCGCGCTGGTCGAAGCGTTGAAGCCGCACACATTCGACCGCGTCGTCCACCTCGGCGCTCAGGCCGGGGTGCGCTATTCGATCACCAACCCGCACGCCTATCTCCACGCCAATCTGGCAGGGCACCTGAACATGCTCGAAGTGGCGCGGCACCGTGAACTGGATAACATGGTCTATGCCAGCTCCAGCTCGGTCTATGGCGGCAACACCAAGATGCCCTTCGCGGTGGAAGACCGCGTCGACCAGCCGATCAGCCTTTATGCGGCGACCAAAAAGGCCGACGAGCTGATGAGCGAAACCTACGCCCATCTCTATCGCCTGCCGCTGACGGGTCTGCGCTTCTTCACCGTCTATGGCCCCTGGGGCCGCCCCGACATGATGATGTGGATCTTCACCAAGAAGATCCTCGCCGGAGAGCCGATCCCGGTGTTCAACAACGGCGATATGTACCGCGACTTCACCTATGTGGACGACATCATCGCGGGGGTAGTCGCCTGCCTGGATAACCCCGCGCCCGACGATGGCAGCGTGAAAGCTGGCGGCAGCAAAAGCCCGCACCGGCTCTACAACATCGGCAACCACAAGAGCGAACACCTGATGCGGGTGATCGAAATTCTGGAAGAGCAGCTTGGCAAAAAGGCCGAGATCGACTTCCAGCCGATGCAGCCCGGCGATGTGCGCCAGTCATTCGCTGACATTGACGCGATTTCGGGCGATCTGGGCTACAAGCCGACGACCAGCATCGATGTCGGCGTGCCGCGGTTTGTGGAGTGGTATAAGGGGTATTGTGGCTGAGGGGCTGAGCGATGAACCTCTACAAACGCGCTTGGTTGTTCACGGGCTGGATGCTGGTTGTATTTTTCAGCTTTCCGATTTGGATGCCGTTCTTGCTTGCGAATTTCGGTGAACCGGGCGCGATAGGAGGTATGATTTTTTGGCTTAGCCACGGTGCAGTAATGATGTTCTTGTTCCGCTGTCCAGAATGTCGGCTTTCGCCATTTCTAAGCAACAAAGGGTTCTTTGCATGGTCAACACCTTGGCCCCGCAGGATATGTGGTGAATGCGGCAGAGACCATTCGACAGTTGAACCAAAGCAACCCTAACCAATCCCGTCATCCTGAACTTGTTTCAGGATCCATTTCTCCCCACGCCCAGTTCAAGGGGTGGCAAGCCCAGTCCGACGGCAAGGTCGGCCCAAGGCGGGTTGCTCTCGTTGATGAGATTGATCTTCCACTGCCGATGCCAGCGTTTGAGCTGTTTCTCGCGGGTGATGGCGCGGTCCATATCGCCGAACAGCTCGAAATGGACGAGGGTGTGGACGTGGTGCTTGGCGGTGAAGCCGGGGAGGGCGTTGTTGCGGCATGAACTGCGTCTGGGGCACGATGGATCCTGAAACAAGTTCAGGATGACGGTGGCGGGTAGGTTGGGAGTGGGTCTGGCGGAGCGTTAGCTTGCCAGCCTTAACCCCTGCACCACCTCAGCCTCACCCAGCTTCGGCTGATCCGGCCAGATTCCCCGCGTATCGTAAACCACCTTGCCCGCGCGTTCCGCCAAGGGAACCGAGCGGAAGACATCGTGGTCGACGAGGACGATCAGCAGGTCGCAATCTTCCAGTGCCGTATCGACGTCGATCAATGTCGCGCCGGTACCTTCGAATTCGCGCGGCAGATCGGCGGCATAAGGTTCAACCACCGAAATGCGCGAACCGAACCGGCGGGCCAGCGTGGCGGCGACCAATCGCGCCGGGCTTTCGCGGAAATCGTCGATGTTGGCTTTGAAGGCGAGGCCGAGGCAGGCGACTTTGGCCTGTGGATTGGCGGAAACCAGCGCATCGGCCTGGGCGATGACGTGGTGGATCTTGCAATCGTTCACCCCGCGCGCGGTGCGGATCAGCGGGCTTTCCTCGGGCGCGGAATTGACGATGAACCACGGATCGACCGCGATGCAGTGGCCGCCGACACCGGGGCCGGGCTGCAGGATGTTGACGCGTGGATGGCGGTTGGCGAGGCGGATCACTTCCCACACGTCGAGCCCCAGCTTGTCCGAGATGATCGACAGTTCATTGGCGAAAGCGATGTTGACGTCGCGGTAGGCGTTTTCGACCAGCTTGGTCATTTCCGCCGATCGGCTGTCGGTCGTGATGCAGGTGCCGCGCACGAACAGCTTGTAGAAGGCGAGCGCCTTGCGGGCGCAGCGCGGGGTAATGCCGCCGATCGATCGGTCGTTATTGGTCAGTTCCTCAAGGATCTTGCCCGGCAGAACCCGCTCGGGGCAATAGGCGATCGAAACATCGGGCGTTTCGCTGGTCAGGCCGGGGAACTTCAGGTCAGGCCGCTGTTCCGCCAGCAGATCACGCAGCTTTTCAGTGGTGCCGACCGGCGAAGTCGATTCGAGGATCACCACGTCGCCTGCCTTCAGCGCCTTGGCGACCGAGCGGCCAGCGTTCAGCACATAGGTGAGGTCTGGCGCGTGGTCCTTGTCGAAGGGCGTCGGCACGGCGATGATGAACACGTCAGCCGGCTTCACATCGGTGGAGGCGGTGAGCAGTCCTCGGGCGACAACGCCCTGCACCAGACCATCAAGATCAACTTCCTCGATATGAATCTCGCCGCGGTTGATCGTATCAACCACGCTTTGCGTCACATCGGTGCCGAACACGCGGCAGCCCGAGCGGGCAACAATGGCGGCAGTCGGCAGGCCGATATAGCCAAGGCCGATTACGGAGACGTCAGGTTTCTTGTCCAGTTTCACGCAGCAGCAGCTCCACGATGCGGCGCGCGGTCTGTCCATCCCCGAACGGGTTATGGGCACGCGCCATCTTGGCGTAGGCAGCCTTATCGTCGAGCAAGGTGAAAATTTCGGTAACGATACGAGATACATCGGTGCCGACCAGCTTGGCGGTGCCAGCGGTGACGCCTTCGGGCCGCTCGGTGGTCTCACGCATGACCAGCACCGGTTTGCCCAGTTCAGGTGCCTCTTCCTGCACGCCGCCCGAATCAGTGAGCATGATTTCGGCCAACCCAAGCAGGCGGGCGAAGTGCGGATAGTCGAGCGGTTCGATCAGCGCGACATTGTCCAGTCCCTTCAGCGCACCATCCATCACCGCACGGACATTGGGGTTGGGGTGGACCGGGAAGATGATGGCGACATCAGGCCGCTCCGCGATCTGGCGAACGGCTTCGGCGATGTTTTCGAGGCCCCCGCCAAAGTTTTCGCGGCGGTGGCTGGTGACGCCGATGATGCGTTTGCCTGCGAATCGCGCTTCGAGTTCCGCAAGGCCCGAGGCCAGCGAGGGATCGGCGGCAATCTTCGCGGTGACCCAGTGCAGCGCGTCGATCACCGTGTTGCCGGTGATGTGGACGCGGGCAGGATCGACCTGCTCGGCGATCAGCGATCCGGCGGAAACGTCGGTCGGCGCGAAGTGCAGGCTCGCCATAGTGCCGATGATCTTGCGGTTCACCTCCTCGGGCCAGGGGTGATAGATATTGCCAGAGCGCAAGCCCGCCTCGACATGATCGACCGGAACCTTGCGGTAATAGGCAGCGAGCGCGCCGCACATGGCGGTGGCGGTATCGCCCTGCACGATGACCCGGTCCGGCTTTTCCGCATCCATCACCTGGCCGAGGCCGGTGAGCAGAGCGGCGGTGAGGCCGTCGAGCGTCTGGTCAGGCTTCATCAGGTCAAGATCATGATCGGGAACGATCCCAGCAATCTCCAGCACCTGATCGAGAATGCCGCGATGCTGCGCCGAGACGCAGACCTTGCAGTCAAAATGCGGGTCTGCCTTCAGCGCGGCAACCAGCGGGAACAGCTTGATCGCCTCCGGACGGGTGCCGAAGACGACGAGGATTTTAGCGGGATTTTTCGCAGCCATGTGAGGACCATAGCCCGAAGGGGGTTAAGGTTAAATCACCAGAAACGCAGGCGTCGTCCCGGGCATGACCCGAGACCGGTGGCCTTTGCACGTAACGGTGGGGCTTGGCTGCCAGCGGTCCCGGATCAAGTCTGGGACGACGGGTATTACTTCCCAGATGGTGCCGGAGTCGGCGCAGCTGCCGGGTCCTGCTCGGCGCGCTGGCGGGCCTCGTAGGCCTTTTCCGCTTCCTCAACCTGCGCCTGTGATTTGGCGGCATCGGCATCGATAGTGGAAAGCCGCTTGGTGCGTTCGGCCTCGATCATCTTGGCGAAGGTAACATCCACCGCGCCCTTCTTTTCGGCATAGGCCGCATCAATCAATTTTTGCGAGCAGCCGGTCCAGCCGCCGGGACCGGTGGGGGTGCAGCTCATAGTGCCGGTCTTGCCGACGCGTTCATAGGCCATGACGCGGCTGTTCCACGATGCGCTGTTGGCGCTGGGGGTTTCGCGCAGGCCCTGCGGAATGCGGTAGCGCTCTTTCTCTTCCTTGCGGGCACAGATTGTGATTTCGTCGCCGACGGGCTTGGGGCATTCGTCCTGCCCATAGACGATCACGGCGTTGACCTTTTCGCTCGGTCCTTCTTCCTGCGCGAATGCTGGTGCAATGCAAAGCGCAAGCGCGAAGGTGGTGGCGATGCCAGCGAGGGGGGCAATGGTCAGACGCATGATTTGGACTCCTTGATGCGCCCTAATAAGCCGCATTCCGCTTTAACGGTATATGAAGCAGATCAAATCCGCGTCGAAAGACGTATCGCCATGCGGCAACCCAGACGGATCGCGCCGGAGAGCAGTGGATAGGCGGGTGCGCGCTCGGCACCTGCATCTATCGCGGCGCTCAGGTGTTCACGCTCGTCGTCGCGGAATTCTTCGATCATGCTGGCGAGTTCGGGATCGGAGCCGTCGGCCAGATCATCGAGCTGGTCGGTGTAATGCTTGTCAATCTCGGTCTCGATCGCGGCGGTGCAGGCCATCGCCGCTTCCGGCCCGATCAGCGCCGTCGCCGCGCCAAGGGCAAAACCGGCGACCGACCACAGCGGCTGCAGCGCGGTTGGCCGCACGCCTCTTTTGGCGATCAGCGCATCGAATCGGCGGCGATGGTCAGCCTCTTGCGCGGCCATTCCGGCAACTTCGGCGGCGTGGGGCGCTCGGGCGCCCATCACGGCGAGCTGCCCGGCGTAGATCCGTGTCGCGCCATATTCGCCAGCCTGATCGACCCGCAGCATCCGGGCGGTGCGCGCATTAGTCATTTTGGCGCTCATTTTGCCCGCCGCAGCAGCGCGAAGACGCCAAGCGCCCCGAGGCTCGAGAACAGGAAGTTGAATCCCGCAAGCGAGACGCCCATCAGCGTCCATTGCGGCTGATCGCAGGAGATGGGCGGTGCCGCCATGATCGCCGCCAGCGGATCGCCGCCCGAGGCGACAAGACTGGCGCAGCGGGTGAAGCCTGGCCACCACTTGTATTCCACTCCGGCGTGGAACAGACCAATCACTCCCGAGGTGAGGATTGCCAGCCCTGCCAGCCAGACCACCGATCGCTGTCCCTTGGCGGCAAAGGCCGTCATGGCAAAAGCGATCGCCGCGAAATGGGCGTAACGCTGCCACCAGCACATCTCGCAGGGGTACAGCCCAAAGCCATATTGCGAAATATACGCCCCGCCGACCAGAGCAACGGGAACCGCCAGCGCCAGAATGCGTGCCTGATGAGCCCTGTCAGCCATTACTTTGCCACCCCCTATTTTGAACGCGTCAGCACGGCCCCGCCGGTCCGCTTGATCGTCGAGATGGCGTAGTAAAGCTGGAAGTCGGTTATGCCCTGCGCTTTGAGCTGTTCAGGTGTCTGCTGGAAACGCGGATCCTGCTGTTTGTCGGCCTCAAGCTCCTTGTCATCAAGATTGGCATCGTTGACGAGGTGCTTCCTCAAATCACTCTCTCGCAGGGCAAGCTTGGCGCGCTTAGCAGCATCGGGATCGGAGATCTGCGGCACGCGGATGTCGGGTTCGATCCCGCCTTCCTGCACGGACCGGCCCGACGGCGTGTAATAACGCGCAGTCGTCAGTTTGACGGCCCGAGTGTGCTGATAGTTCAGGAAGATAACCTGCTGCACCGATCCCTTGCCAAAGCTACGCTCGCCCATAACCAGCGCGCGATGCTGATCCTGCAGCGCCCCGGCAACGATTTCCGAGGCGGAGGCCGATCCGGCATCGATCAAAACGATCAGCGGCAGTCCGCCCGACATATCGCCGGGGAAAGGGCTGCCCTGCGCATCGGCCCGGTAATATATGTTTTCCGATGCATTTCGGCCGCGCTGGGAAACGATGTCTCCCGAGGAAAGGAAAATGTCGGACAGCGCTACGGCTTCGTCCAGCTCACCACCGGGATTCTGCCGCAGATCGAGCACCAGGCCCTTCAGTTTGTTGCCGCTTTCCTTGCGCATATCGGCAATCGCCTGACGCACATAGTTGCCCACTTCGGTGCTGAATTCGTTGACCGAGATAACCCCGACGCCATCCGTTAGTTTGTGCGTCACAGGCTCAAGCAGAATATCGCCGCGGGTGACGCTGACATCGAACGAATCGTCCCGGCCGGGGCGGAAGATAGTCAACCGGATGCTGGTTCCTGCTGGGCCTCGCATTTTGGAGACGGCTTCATCCAGTTCGAGGCCATAGATCAGCTTGCCATCGAGGTGGGTGATATAATCCCCCGCCTTAACGCCGACCGCCGCTGCCGGGCTGCCGCGCAGCGGAGCAACCACTTTCACCGTGTCCTGATCCATCACAACTGACAGGCCAAGGCCGGAATACTTGCCATCCATCATCGCCTGAATGCGTTGCAGGCTCTTACCTTCGAGGTATGAAGAATGCGGATCGAGACTGGCGAGCATGCCGTTGATCGCACCGTCGATCAGTTTGTCGTCTTCGGTCTTGTCGACGTAATTGGCCTTAATCAGCTGATAGATCGTGTTGAGCTTGGCAAAGTCCGGCCCTGAACGTCCGTCTACCGCGGCAAGTCCTGCCGTCGCCGCTGGGAACAGCGCAACGGTGCCAAGCAACAGTGCGGCGCGGGTGATTGCAGTGATCTTACCAGCCATGCTCGGGCCCTTCGTGTGAATTGCGGCAATTCTATAGATTGGCGGCGGTTAACGCCAGATGGCTTGAAACATTAACGCAAGATCTAATGGGCCTTGGCAAAATCGAGCGGATTTACCGCCTCGCCATTGTGGCGTAGCTCAAGGCTGACCACCGGGCGGCCCGTTCCGGCAAGGCCCAAGGGTGAACCGGCAACCAACATTTCACCAACATGGACATCGATTTGCGACAGCCCGGTTATCAGGCTGATCCAGTCCTCGCCGTGATCGACGATGATGATTGAGCCATAGCCGCGATAGGGCCCGGCAAAAGCCACCCGCCCAGCAGCGGGCGCAATGGCCTGCGCTGCCGATCCGGTCGCCAGCGCAATGCCGCGCGACACGGGCTGTCCCGGCGCGCTCGCACCAAAGCCGGTAACCAGCCTGCCTTGAACCGGAAGGATGAAGGCAGGCGCACGGCTTCCCTCTGTCGGCGAGCGGACAGCGTCAGCGGTTATGACCTGCGAGGCCTGCGGATTTGCTGGACGTATGACTGGCCCAGGCAACTGCATCAGCTGCTGGCGCAAGGCACCCGCACGTCCCAAATCTGCGGTCAACGCATCCAGATCGCGCGCCTGTTCAGCCAGCGCCAGAGCGAGTTCCGCTTCACGATCTGCGCTACCGCTCGCCGAGCGCAGGGCAAGCCGCTGCTGCGTTTCCAGGGCCGCAAGCGACTGGCGGCGGCGGCCGAGTTCGGTCTGTTCCTGCTGGAGGGCGGCAAGCGCGCCTTCGGCCTGAGTTTTCAGTGCCCGACTTCGAGCAATTTCGCTTCGCAGCGAGGCGGTGCGGCGCTTGACTTCGGGCAACATGGTATCGAGCAGGGCGCGCATGTGGACGGTGTCGCGCAGCGAGCCCGGGCGCAGGAGGGAGAGCGCCATCGGGCGGCGCGAGAACCGTTCCAACGCGCCCGTCAGCCGCATGACCGGCAGTTGCCGCTCGGCGAGGCGCGCACGCAACGCTTCACGCTGGCCATCGATCAGGCGGATATTAGCCTGCCGTTCGACAATCGCCGCTTGGGTTTCCTGAATTCGGGCAGCAGCAGCTGCTGCCTGCTGGGCAGTGCGATCTGCGGCGGCACCGGCTTCGGCGGCCTGCCTTTCTAGCGTTTCCGCCCTTTGCCGTGCCGCTGCGCCCTGTTGCTGGGCCGCAATCAGAGCGGCCCGTGCTTCACCTTCGTTGTCGATTACGGCGCTCTGCTGGGCAGAGGCAGCCACCGCCAAAGCAGCGCCAAGAACGAGACAGAGAGTGAAAACCGGGAATGGCCGCATAGTAGCCTGCCTTATCCCGAACGATGATAGGGATGGCCAGCCAAAATACTGGTCGCGCGCCATAATTGCTCGGCCAGCATGGCGCGGGCAAGCATATGCGGCCAAGTCATCGCGCCGAACGCGATCAGCAGGTCGGCAGATTCGCGTGCCCGATCTCCATGCCCGTCCGCCGCGCCGATCAGGAAGCGCGCTTCCCGGACGCCATCATCGCGCCAGCGACCAAGCAGGGCGGCGAACTCTTCCGAAGAGAGCTGCTTGCCGCGCTCATCCAGCAGGACCGTGCGAAACGGGTTAGCAGGAGCTGGAATCGCGCCACCATTCTCTGGCAACTCGGTTAACTGAAAAGGCCATGCGATGCGCTTGGCATAGCGATCGACCAGTTCGCTTTCCGGTGATCGGCCAATCTTGCCCCGCGCAATTACGTGTAACTTCACGCAGCCCCGACGCTATCCCCGAAACCCCACATGCGTTCTAAATTGTAGAACGTGCGCACTTCAGGGCGGAACAGGTGGACGACGACATCGCCGGCATCGATCAGCACCCAGTCTGCTGCGGGCAAGCCTTCGATTCGCACGTGGCCAAAGCCGCCTTGCTTGATGCGCTCAGCCAGTTTCTGTGCCATTGCGGCGACCTGGCGGGTCGAGCGGCCAGAGGCGATGACCATGTGATCGGCGATCGAGCTTTTGCCCTCAAGCGGGATAGAAACGATCTCCTGCGCCTGATCATCGTCAAGCGATTGCAGTACCAAAGCGTGCAACGAATTGGGCTCCGACGGGGGAAGCGGGGTGGCAGCGCCGGATTGATCCGGCTCTGGAAGTACTTGGTTCATTGTGAGAAAATCGGCTCCTTGGGCCGGGATATACGGATCATGACAGATTGATCCTGCGGTGCGTGACAGCATCACGAAGCGAACGGACGGCGATGTGCCTGTCCCACATGGGGTCGGCGCGGCGGATGGCGGTGGCCGAACGCGGATCGGGATCGAAACGCAGGATCACCAGCGCGGGTGCGCTCCATTGGGCCGGGCGTTTAAGGCTGGCAGCAGATCGCCGGTATCGACCGAGCCAGGCCATCGCGGGGCTCGCGATAGCAATGGCATCATAGCCCGGACGGGCGATAACAGCAATCGGAACCATCCGCGCCAGTCTGCGCCAATCTTTCCAGCGGTGAAACTGGGCGAGATTGTCTGCTCCCATCAGCCAGACGAAGCGCCGTTTGGGCCAGCGGCGCTGGATCTTCGCCAGTGTATCGACGGTAAAGCGAGTGGCAAATTCGCGCTCCATCGCACTCACCCGGATCGGCGCACGGACGGCCTGTCGCCGGGCCGTGGCGAAGCGCGCAGGCAGAGGGGCCATGCCCGAATCGGACTTGAGCGGATTGCCGGGCGACACCAGCCACCAGCACTCGTCCAGACCGAGGGAGTCAATGGCAAAGCAGGTTATGCGGCGATGCCCGCGATGCGCGGGATTGAAGCTGCCGCCAAGGAGGCCGGTGAGGGTCAGGGTCTCACCTGCCCGGTGCCGCGAACTTGCCACTTGTAGGTCGTCAACCCCTCCAGCGCGACCGGGCCGCGGGCGTGCAGACGGCCGGTGGCAATGCCAATCTCTGCGCCCAGACCAAACTCGCCGCCATCGGCAAACTGGCTGGAAGCGTTGACCATGACAATGGCCGAATCGACCTCGTTCAGGAACCGCTCGGCTGCCGCATCGTCAGCCGTAACAATAGCGTCGGTATGGTGCGAGCTGTGCTTGGCGATGTGATCGAGTGCGGCATCGAGCCCGTCAACCACAGCGACCGAGAGGATCGCGTCTAGATATTCGCAATCCCAGTCATTGGCGCTGGCCGGCACAATTCGCGAATCGAGCGCGCGGGCGCGGGCATCGCCGCGCAGCTCGCAGCCCGAATCGAGCAGGCCTGCGACCACTTCTTGTGAAGCCGGGAACTGGGCATCG
>CANGBE010000031.1 GCA_947451875.1 Sphingomonadaceae bacterium
AGCGCCAGTGAGCTCATCCGCACGGCATAGACCGTGAGGAAGAGGAAACGGCTGCTTTCATCGAGCAGCTGCCTGCAATCGGCGATCAGGGCTGGCAGGTGATCCTCCAGCCGCCAGACCTCGCCTTCCGGCCCGCGCCCAAACTTCGGCGGATCAAGGATGATCCCGTCATAGCGCCGCTCTCGCCGCACTTCGCGTGCTGTGAATTTGGCAGCGTCGTCGATGATCCAGCGGATCGGACGATCAGTCATTCCGGAAAGTGCCGCATTCTCGCGCGCCTGCGCCACAGACTTCTTCGAGGCATCGACGTGCGTGACTGGGCCATATTGGCTCAGCGCGAGGCTGCCGACGCCGGTGTAGCCGAACAGGTTAAGTGTCGCCGCATCGCTGCGTCCGACAAGCAGCTCCCCCATCCAGTCCCACACCGGAGCCATGTCAGGAAAGAAACCAAGGTGGCGGAACGGCGTGCACTGCGCGTTGAAATGCACGCTGTGTTCATCTGGACCCCACTGCAGGTTCCAGCCCGTCTGCGGCACGGGATTGGCGAATTGCCAGCGCCCGCCACCGTCTTCATCGGAAGCGGGGACGAATTCGCCATCAGAGGCCCATCGCTCCAGCTTCGGCCGCCACAGCGCTTGGGTATCAGGCCGGATGAAACGATGCGGGCCATAGCGCTCAAGCTTTCGCCCATCGCCTGAATCGATCAGGCCATAGTCCGCCCAGGCCTCGCCAGTCATCACAACCGGCGTTTCAATCAGACGGGCCATCAGCCCTTCGGCACCGCGTTTGCCGCGACGTAGTCGGCAATGGCGTCGTAGTCGCCCGGCAGATCGGCGCACTTCTCCTCGCGCTCGAACAGATCGCCAACGCGGCTGGGCAAGTGCGGGCGCTGGCCAGTGGCCCGCTCAACCGCTTCAGGGAACTTGGCGGGATGCGCCGTGGCGAGGGTGACGATGGGAACCTGGGCCGGAAGGCCGGAGACACGGGCTGCATAGAGCCCGCAGGCGGTATGCGGATCGATCAGCTCGCCGCACTTTTCCCAGGCCCAGCGAATTGCACCGGCCATATCACCGGCATCTGCACGGGCGCTGGTGAACAGGCTGGCAGCGCCTTCACGCTGGGCATTGGTAAGCTGCATCGATTTGGTCGTTTCAAATCCGCGCATCTGCTCGGCCATGGCAACGCCATCGCGTCCGGCCAGATCGAACAGCAGCCGCTCGAAATTCGATGACACCTGAATGTCCATCGACGGCGCGACCGTCGGGGTAACCGTGCTCTGGCTGTAATCGCCGGTGCTGAGCGCGCGGTGGAGGATGTCGTTGACGTTGGTGGCGACGATCAGCCGCTCGATCGGCAGACCCATCTGCGCCGCGACATAGCCCGCGAACACGTCGCCAAAGTTGCCAGTCGGCACCGAGAAGGCAACCTTGCGCGCCGGAGCGCCCAGCTGCAGCGCGGCGGCGAAGTAATAAACCACCTGCGCCATCAGCCGCGCCCAGTTGATCGAATTGACCGCACCGATGTTGAATCGCCCGGTCATCGCAGTGTCGTTGAACATCCGCTTCACCATGGCCTGCGCATCGTCAAAGCTGCCATCGATGGCGATGTTATAGACATTGGGGGCGAGCACGGTCGTCATCTGGCGGCGCTGCACGTCGCTCACCCGACCCTTGGGGTGGAGCATGAAAATGTCGACCCGGTCTCGTCCGGCCACCGCATCAATAGCCGCCGATCCGGTATCGCCCGAGGTCGCGCCGACGATGGTCAGGTTCTCGCCGGTGCGGCCGAGGAATTCCTCGAACAGCAGGCCGAGCAGTTGCAGCGCCACATCCTTGAACGCCAGCGTGGGGCCATGGAACAGTTCAAGCAGCCAGTGCTGTTGATCAAGCTGGACCAGCGGGGTGACGGACGTGTGCGAGAAGCGGCCATAGGCCTCGCGGGTCAGATCGAGCAGCCGCTCATAGGTCAGGCTGCCTTCGACGAAAGGCAACATCACCTTGGCGGCGAGTTCGGCATAGGGAAGGCCCGCCATGGCGGCGATCTCGGCCGCGCTGAAGCGCGGCCATTCGCGCGGCACATAGAGCCCGCCATCTGAAGCGAGTCCGGCGAGCGTGGCTCCGGCAAAATCGAGCGCGGGCGCGGCTCCGCGGGTGCTAATATAGTCCATGGAGCGGCGCGTTAGCCGCGCTGCGCCGCAGCGGCAAGCCGCTTCCTGAGCGCAAGACCATAGATCACCAGAGCCGTGAGAGCGAAAAGGAACCACTGGACGGCATAGGCGAGGTGGTTGTTGGCGATCTCGGACGGATCGGGCCGGGCATTGGCTTGCAATCCTACAATCGGCGGATCGGCTACCAAACGCGGGCCCGGCGCGATAATTCCCTGCACCACTCCGCCCTGCCAATCCGGCGAAACCGGCGCGCTCGACCAGCCGAGTACGACCAGCGCTTTGCCGCCGCCAGACACTTCGCAGGTAACCATGCGAGCAAAGCCGGTGGCACCCGTTGCGCTGCGTCCGGACCTTGAACTAGCCTCTGTAACCCTGAGGCACGAAACCGAGCTGTGACGATAGAGTAAAGCCTCAGCCGCCTTTGCATTTTGTGGAAACCTGGCATTGGTGGATATGGACTGCGCTGCGGCATAATTTGCCAGCAAAGCTTCCTTCTGCGCCAGCCGATCAAGTTGCCAGAACCCCAACCGCACCATAACCGCCACAGCAAGCAGCACGATAACAGTCGGAATGATCGGAATGCGCCGCATCAATCGTCCTTCAGCTTGCCCTGGCCGGCATCGCGCCGGAACTCTGCGCCGAGGAGCCAGGCCTTGCTTGCGCGCAGTCCCCAGATCACCGCGCCCGAGGTGATCGGGATCCACAGCACGGCATGGACCCAGAATGGCGGCTCGAACTTCAGTTCTACGACTACCGCCAGCGTGGCCACCAGTGCGCCGATAATCAAGGTCAGGAACGCCGCCGGACCATCGCCGACGTTGAACTGGGTGTAATCAAGATCGCAGGAGCGGCACTTCTCCGAAAACTCGGTCAGCCCGCGAAACAGCCCCTTGGCGCCGCAGCGCGGGCATAAAGCGAAAAGGGCAGCCTCGGTAGAACCGGGCTGCCCCTTTGATTGTTGGCCTTCTGGCACAGTCATTGTTCGAACGCCATTATTCGACCACAAAGCCCCAGTTGCCCCACACGTAGATCGCGCAGAACAGGAACAGCCAGACCACGTCAACGAAGTGCCAGTACCAGGCGGCAGCTTCAAAGCCGAAGTGCTGCTTGGGTGTGAAGTCACCGTTGTAAGCGCGCTTTAGGCAGACGATCAGCATGATGGTGCCGATGATCACGTGGAAGCCGTGGAAGCCAGTCGCCATGTAGAAGGCGCTGCCATAGGTGTTCTTGCCAAAGGCGAAGGGCGCGTGGGCATATTCAAACGCCTGAATGGCGGAGAACAGCAGGCCGAGCAGGATGGTTAGCCACAGGCCAGTCTTCAGGCTCTTGCGGTCACCGTGGATAAGCGCGTGGTGCGCCCAAGTAACGGTGCAACCCGAGCACAGCAGGATCAGCGTGTTGAGCAGCGGCAGGTCAAAGGCATTGAGAACTGCTTCCAGTTCCTTTGGCGGCCATTGCCCGCCAACCACTTCAGAAATCTTGCTGGGGAACAGCGAGAAATCGAAGAAGGCCCAGAACCAGCCGAGGAAGAACATCACTTCTGACGCGATGAACAGGATCATGCCATAGCGCTGATGCAGCTGCACCACCGGTGTATGATCGCCCGCGTGGGCTTCCTTGACGATGTTGGTGAACCACTGGAACAGGCCGCCCAGCAAGATCGCCAGACCGAGCCAAGGAACGAAGTGTCCGCCCTTCATGTCGTGCATCATCAGCACCATGCCCGAGGTGAATGTCAGCGCGCCGATCGTCGTGATTAGCGGCATCGGATCGGTGGGCAGAATATGGAAATCGTGGTTCTTGGTCCCGCTCATGATCGGTCCTTAGTCCCTGTTAGAAGCTGCTGGCGGAACGCCCGCCGGAAGTGGAATTCACGGCCCCTTATCGCGCTGTTGCGGCGCGGTCCAGACCCTTCGCACCAAGCTTTTCACTTGAAGTGCGATCTTCGTGAAAAACATAGCTCAAGGTGATCTGTTTTACGGCTTTCGCTTCTTCATCCAGAAGGATTGCCGGATCGACGTAATAGATCACGGGCATCCGCACTTCCTGCCCTGCCTGCAGGGTCTGCTTGGTGAAGCAGAAGCACTGGATCTTGGTGAAGTACTTGCCCACTTCATCAGGCGAAACATTATAACTGGCCGTACCGGAGATGGCATGGTCGCTGGTGTTTTTCGCCCGGAAAACCGCCATTGTCCGCGCGCCGAGTTGGGCCGTCTGTGTGACCTGTTCGGGCGCAAACTTCCACGGCAGGTTGCTGTCTACATTGGCATCGAACCGAACCGAGATCGTACGGGCCACCGGTTTGACCGCCGCCGCCTGTTCGGCCGTGGCGCGCATAGTCGTACCACCAAAACCGGTGGTCTGGCAGAACCAGCGGTACAGCGGCACCGAAGCCCAGCCCAGTGCGAGCATGAACAGTGCCAACGCCGTTGCGATTAGTGCTGTCTTGCGCTTGGGGCTCATCGGATCAAGGATGAAACTTGACGAGGGTGAGGACAAAGAACAGCACTACCAGGGCGCCAAGCGAAAGCGCTACAGCGCGGTTACGCTTGGCAATGATTTGCTTGCGTTGCGATTCGGTATCGAGGGGATCGGTCATGCGGCAATTCCTTGAGCCAAGATCAGTCGGTCGGCAACCAGCGCGGTAAACAGGGCAAACAGATAAACAATCGAATAGAAGAAAAGTTGTTTTTCCGGCTTCATCGTGTCGCTTTCGCCCGCCCGTCGGCGCGTGCCGACGCGGATCGACAGTGCGAGGAATAGGCCCGAAAGCAGCGCAGCGCTGATCCCGTAGATCGCGCCAGTTCCGCCAATCCACCAAGGTACAAGGCTGAGTGGAAGCAGCAGAACGCTATAGGTCATGATCTGTTTGCGAGTCGAAGCCTCGCCCGCAACGTTTGGCATCATCGGGATGCCCGCTTTTTCGTAATCCGTCTGGACAAACAGCGCGAGCGCCCAGAAATGCGGCGGGGTCCACATGAAGATGATGGCGAAAAGCACGATCGGCATCAGGCTTATGTGCCCAGTAGCCGCGACCCAGCCGATCAGCGGCGGGAATGCGCCTGCGCCGCCACCAATGACGATGTTCTGCGGCGTGCGGGGCTTCAGCCAGATGGTGTAGATCACCGCGTAGTAAATAATCGAGAACAGCAGGATCACGGCAGCCAACAGATTGATCATCAAACCCATGATCAGCACCGATGCGGCGGACAGGCCGACGCCGAAATCGCGCGCCGAAATTTTTTCCATGCGGCCATCGGGGATCGGACGGCCCTTGGTCCGCTTCATCTTGGCGTCAAGATCGGCTTCCCACCACTGGTTAAGCGCCGCAGCACCCCCAGCGCCCAGAGCAATGCACAGGATTGCCGTGAAGGCGAGAACGGGATGAATACGGACTGGCGCGGCGATCAGGCCGCACAGGCCAGTGAAGACCACCAGTGAGATCACACCCGGCTTGGTCAGCGCATAAAAATCGCGCCAGCCTGCGGGTAGTGGGAGAGATTGGGGAGTCGCGGAAACTTGGGCCATGGTGGCGTGCCTATAGGCTGCAAGAGAAAGAAGGGAAAGCGATCAGCGATGATCCGTTTTTAACCGTCAAGACGCTTCCAACCAAAGGGCCCCGGAGGTTTCCCCCCGGGGCCCATATGATTAGTAAATCACCGGCAATCAATGATGCGCTGCATCTTCGATAATCGGCAGGGTTTCGAACTGATGGAAAGGCGGCGGGCTCGACAGGGTCCACTCGAGCGTATCAGCGCCCTCGCCCCAATAATTGCCTTCAGCCTTCTTGCCCGCGATCAACGCGTAGATGATGTTGACGAAGAAGATCAGCATTGAAAACGCGGTGATCTTGTAACCCAACGTGGCCATTTCATTGAAGTGCTCGAAGAACGGACCAGGATCAGGATAGCGGCGTGGCATGCCCTGCAACCCGAGGAAGTGCATCGGGAAGAAGATAAGGTTCACGCCTACGAAGAAGATCGCGAAGTGCACGTAGGAGAGGAACTCCGAATGCCAGCGGCCGCTCATCTTAGGGAACCAGTAGTAGAAGCCGGCAAACAACGATGTCACCGCGCCCAAAGACAGCACATAATGGAAATGCGCCACCACGTAGTAGGTGTCCTGCAGGTTATCGTCGATGCCGCCATTGGCGAGCACAACACCGGTCACACCACCGACGGTGAACAGGAAGATGAAACCCATCGCCCAGACCATTGGTGATTTAAAGCTGATCGAACCGCCCCACATCGTTGCGATCCACGAGAAAATCTTGATGCCGGTCGGCACTGCGATCACCATGGTTGCGAGCGTGAAGTACATCTTGGTGTTTACCGAAAGACCGGTGGTGTACATGTGGTGCGCCCAGACGACGAAACCGACGACGCCGATCGCAACCATGGCGTAGGCCATGCCGAGATAACCGAACACTGGCTTCTTCGAGAAGGTGGAGACGATCTGGCTGATCATGCCGAAACCGGGCAGGATCATGATGTAGACTTCCGGATGTCCAAAGAACCAGAACAGATGCTGGAACAGGATCGGATCGCCACCGCCAGCGGGATCGAAGAAGGTGGTGTGGAAGTTACGATCGGTAATCAGCATGGTGATCGCCGCAGCCAGAACCGGCAGAGCCAGCAGCAGCAGGAATGCGGTGACCAGCACGGACCAGACAAACAGCGGCATCTTGTGCAGCGTCATGCCCGGAGCACGCATGTTGAAGATCGTGGTGATGAAGTTGATAGCGCCCATGATCGAACCGGCACCGGCAAGGTGAAGCGAGAAGATCGCGAAATCGACTGCAGGGCCTTGGCTGCCATAGGTCGAAAGCGGAGCATAAGCAGTCCAGCCGATACCGGCGCCCTGACCCGTACCACCGGGAACGAATGCCGACATCATCAACGAGCAGAAGCCCGCGACCGTGAGCCAGAACGAGATGTTGTTCATGCGCGGGAAGGCCATATCCGGCGCACCGATCATCAGCGGAACGAACCAGTTACCAAAGCCGCCGATCATCGCCGGCATCACCATGAAGAACACCATGATAAGGCCGTGCGCGGTGATCAGCACGTTCCACAGATGCAGCGTCTGATCGAAACTGGGGTTCGATTCGCCAAGGAAGCTGGCCCACCAGCCAAGGTACTGGATACCCGGCTCTGCCAGTTCGTACCGCATGATGCCGGAAACGCCGCCACCGATGATGCCCGCGACAATCGCGAAGATCAGGTAGAGTGTACCGATATCCTTGTGGTTGGTCGACATGAACCAGCGGGCAAAGAATGCCGGCTTGTGGTCATGGTCATGTGCGTGATCATGCCCGTCTGCGTGATCGTGTGCGTGGTCGTGGGCCATGGGTGTCTAACCTTGTCTCTGATGAGGGCTCAGGCGCCGGGCGCCGTGGAAGCGGAAGGTGCCGGTGCCGAAGCATCGGCAGCCGGTGCTTCAGATGCGGTTGCGGCCGGCGCGGCAGCAGCCGGGGCCGCTGCTGGCTTGGGCTGATGATCGATTACGCCGCCAGCATGAGTAAGCACCCATGCGTTGAACTTGTCACGCGGCAGAGCCTCAACGGCGATCGGCATATAGCCATGACGCGCGCCACACAGCTCTGAACACTGGCCATAATAAACACCGGGCTTTTCGATGAATAGCACCTTCTCGTTGATCCGGCCGGGCACAGCATCAAGCTTGAACCAAAGAGCAGGCACAGCAAACGAGTGGATCACGTCTGCGCCCATCGTCTGGAGGCGGATCGGTTCGCCTGCCGGCAACACAAGGCGGTTATCAACCTCAAGATGCGCTGGGCCGTCGTAAGGCTTGGAACCGGCTTCACGGATACCAGCGTTGATTTCAGGCTGGCCCGGAATGTTCAACATGTTCGAGATGACCTCAAACCCGCCGTTGTCGGGATAGCCGTAGGTCCAGTACCACTGGTTGCCGGTAACTTTGACCGTCAGGGCATTTTCTGGAGCAGGCTTATACTGTTTGGACAGCAAGCTGATCGAAGGGACGGAAATCCCGACAAGGATCAACACGGGAACCAGCGTCCATACCACTTCGAGCAGCGTGTTGTGGCTGTTCTTGGAAGCAATGGGGTTCTTGCCAGCCCGGAAGCGGTAAACCACCCAGACCAGAAGCAGCAGAACCAAAATTGAAATGATCGTGATCACCGGCATCAATAGCTTGTCGTGCATCGCCAGCGCATAGTGGCCAGTTGGCGAGAACTGCTGTTGAAATCCGATGCGGCCATCGACCGGCATACCGACGCCAGGGGTTGGCGCCATCGGGGTGTAGCTGCCCGCTGCTTCACTTGTAGCTGCGGCTGGCGCTGCTGAAGCTGAAGCCTCTTGCGCCCGTGCGGCAATCGAGGTGAGGCCATAGGCCGCCATCGACACTGCTGTCATTCCTGCGGCCTTCAAAGCCGAACCCGAACGCCGGGCCATTTCGCCATAAGTCATCACTGTTGCGCTTTCCGCTTTCCAATGCGGGCGAGTATGGCCTGATCGAGCCCCCACTCGCCCCCGGGTGGCTGATTTGGAGGGGCCTATACGCACGCTTGCGAGGCACCTCAAGCGCCTATAGGGGATATTTTTGATGCAGGCCAATGCTTGGCCCAAAAATCACCCATTCACCCACGTTTACGATAGGGCAAAAATGCAGGAAGAAGACGTACTGGCCGAGTTTCGCGCCAGCAAAGCATTGTTGGAAGGACATTTTCTCCTCTCGTCAGGTCGCCACTCGGCGCACTACCTGCAATGTGCCCGCGTTTTGATGGATCCCGAGCGTGCCAGCCGACTGGCGCTTGCTATCGCAGCTACGATCCCGCGTGACCTACGTAAAACCATTACAAAAGTGGTTTCTCCGGCGATGGGCGGGGTGATCATCGGCCACGAAATGGGTCGCGCACTGGGAATCGAGGCGATGTTTGTCGAGCGTCCCACCGGAACATTTGAACTGCGCCGCGGATTCGCGCTGGAAGCGGGCGACAAGGTGCTGATGGTCGAAGACGTTGTCACCACGGGCTTGTCCTCTCGCGAAGCGATTCGCGCGATTGAAGAGGCTGGCGGTGAAGTCGTTGCCGCCGCATCGATCGTTGATCGCTCGGCAGGGACGGCAGAGCTTGGCGTACCGTTCTTCCCGCTGATCGCGCTCAACTTCCCCACTTATGCCGACGATGAAGTCCCCGCCACGCTGGCCGAAGTACCGATCACCAAGCCCGGAAGCAGAGCCATAACGTGATCCCTTCCCGCCTCAGACTCGGAGTGAACATCGATCACGTTGCAACGATCCGTAACGCGCGCGGCGGCGATCATCCCGATCCGGTGCGCGCGGCAGAGATCGTCGCAGCCGTGGGCGGCGATGGCATCACCGCGCACCTGCGCGAAGACCGGCGGCACATCCGCGATGAAGACCTGGCCCGAATTCAGGCGGCGACCAATCTGCCGCTCAACCTCGAAATGGCGGCGACCGACGAGATGGTGGAAATCGCGCTCCGCCACATGCCCCACGCCGCCTGCATCGTGCCCGAGCGGCGCGAGGAGCGGACGACCGAGGGCGGGCTTGATGCCGCGGGCCAGCACAACCGGCTCGCCCCCATCGTCGCACGCCTTACTGATGCGGGCATCCGGGTAAGCCTGTTCATCGCCCCCGAACCGCGCCAGATCGAAGCCGCCATGCGCCTCGGCGCGCAGGTGGTGGAACTACACACCGGCGAATATGCCCATGCGGAAGGCGAAGCACAGGCGGCCGAACTGCGGCGGCTGGCCGACATGGCAGCCCTAGCCGCCAAGAACGGCATCGAGCCACACGCCGGGCACGGGCTGACCTTTGACAACGTCCAACCCATCGCCGCGATCCCGCAGCTCGCCGAGCTCAACATCGGGCACTACCTGATTGGCGAGGCCATCTTCACCGGGCTCGATCACGCCGTGCGGCGGATGCGCGAACTGATGGATGCGGCGCGGTGATTGTCGCCATCGGCTCAGACCTCTGCAACATCGAGCGCATCCAGAACTCGCTGGACCGCTGGGGTGAGAAGTTTGAACTGCGCGTCTTCACCGAAGTCGAACGCGCCAAGGCTGCCCGCCGCCCCTTCACCAAGGCCGGAACCCTTGCCAAGCGCTTTGCCGCCAAGGAGGCTTTTTCCAAGGCGGTCGGCACCGGTTTCAAGGCGGGCGTGTTCATGAAGGACATCGGCGTGGTCAACATGAAGAGCGGGGCGCCGACACTCGCACTCACTGGCGGGGCAGCGGCAAGGCTTGCGGCGATCACGCCCTCTGGCCATGAAGCCTTCGTTCACCTGACACTCACTGACGATCACCCATGGGCGCAGGCCTTTGTGATAATTGAAGCAAGGCCAATATGACCGACGAAATAGAATCGCCTGCCGCCGAAGCTCCAGTCGATGCGCCTGCCGCTCCCGAAAAGGACAAAGTCGACTGGAAGGGCGAACTA
>CANGBE010000032.1 GCA_947451875.1 Sphingomonadaceae bacterium
CATATAGCCCTTGAGGATGCCGTCCTCGATCAGCACGTTTTCCTGCGTCGGCGTGCCTTCATCGTCGATGGAGAGCGATCCGCGCCGCGCGGCGATGGAGCCATCGTCAACCACGGTCACGCCCGGAGCGCCGACCCGCTCGCCGATGCGGCCGGAAAAGGCGCTGGTGCCCTTGCGGTTAAAATCGCCTTCAAGGCCATGGCCGACAGCCTCGTGCAGGATCACGCCAGGCCAGCCGGGGCCGAGCAGCACAGTCATTTCGCCAGCCGGTGCATCGACCGATTCGAGGTTCACCAGCGCCTGCGCCAATGCGTGATCAATCGCGCCGTTCCAGCTTTCGGGATCGAACAGATCATCATAAAGCCGCCGTCCGCCCATGCCGAACGAACCGGTTTCGCGCCGCCCGTTCTGCTCGGCGACGATAGAGACATTCAGCCGCACCAGCGGGCGCACATCGGTGGCGACAAAGCCATCGGCGCGGACGATCTCGACCACCGACCATGAAGAAACCAGACTGGCACTGACCTGCGCCACACGCGGATCGCGTTTGCGCGCTTCGGCGTCGATAGTCTCGAGCAGCTTGACCTTGGCCTCGAACGGCATGCCATCGAGCGGCGAGGCATCGGTATAGAGGTGGCGGTTCGATTTCACCGGCGGCGCGGCTGGGGCGCCCTTGGCCGGATCGAGCAGCCGCAAGGTCTCACCCGCCCGGCGGATCGCGGCAGCAGAAATCTCGTTGGCATGGGCAAAGCCGGTCATTTCGCCAGAAACCCCGCGCAGGCCAAACCCGGCATCGCGCGAATAGTCGGCGGTTTTCAGACGGCCATCGTCAAAGCCAAAGCTCTCTGAAGCGGTGAACTGCATGTAAAGCTCACCATCATCGCAAGCCTTCAGAGTTTCGCGGGCAAGAGCTTGTGCTTCTTCAGGGGTAAGCTGGCGATAGAGGAGCGAACGGGGATCGGGCATAGTCATATGCTGGATATAGGTGCGCGAAGGGGCCTTGACCAGTGATGGCAACAACTGGGTTGAGGTTGACATAGTTGACACTGTGTAAACCTCGCGGTGCAGCTGCTTTGGCTCAGATTTCTGCGGGTTTGCGGGTGTCAAGTTGACACTTTGCGCCGCACGAAAATTCGCGGAAATTTGCCAGATGCACGAAAGCCGCGCAGGCGGCGCGGCTTTGAGGGGAAACATCAGGCGTCTGGTGGCGCAGGCTGGAACAAGCATGGCGGCAAGATGGCAGATTGGTGCCGTGTAGGAAAATAGATCGTTTCGGCTTAGTCTGAAGCTCTCAAGTCCCCCTCCCGCTTGCGGTAGGGGGGAAGAAGTGTGGTCGCCACAGCTGGCCCTGCCGCCAACCCCATCACATCGCCCCGGCGCGCTTGCCAAACGGCGGGGCGGACTGACACATTGGCGAGGCGCAATAAGAGAGGACCAAGGCCATGTCCGGCTTGTTCGAGATGCTGGAAGCGGAAGCGGCGGCTGACCGGTTTGGCCGGGGGCCGGTGCCTGCGGCTCCCTATTATGATCCTGCCTGGTATGCGGACGAGATCGAGGCGATCTTCAAGCGGCAGTGGCTCCACATTGGCCACGTCTGCGAGATCCCTGAACCCGGCAGCTTCATCCGCCGCGAGCTCAATTTTGCCGCCGCGCCGCTGCTGATCGTGCGCGGCAAGGATGGTGAGGTGCGCACCTTCTATAACGTCTGCACCCACCGCGGCACCCAGCTGACGCAGGATGATAGCGGCAAGCGCAGCCAGTTTTCCTGCCCCTATCACATGTGGACCTATGGCACTGACGGGCGGCTGCTCTCTGCGCCGGACTTCGAAAAGTTCCATGTGGCCAAGGAGGATTGTTCGCTCAAGCAGGTGCCAACGCAGGTGCTGGGCGGGCTGATCTTCATCCACCTCGGCCGCGATCCGGCAGGCTCCGTGCGCGACCAATTTGGCCCGCTGGCGGACGAATTTGACAAGATGCCCTGTGCGAGTGCCATCGCCACGACCGAAATCAGCTATGAGATAGAGGCCAACTGGAAGGTCCATTACGACAACTTTCAGGAGAACTATCACCTGCGGTTTATCCATGCGCGCACTGGTGGCCCCGCCATCGGCCCGGCAAATCCGATGGGCTATCCCACGCATTATGGCTTCAGCGGCCCGCATCGCAGCCAGACGCTCTGGAAGAATCCCGATCCACCGCAACTGCCGGCATCGATGCTACTTTCTTCGATGCGTGCAGCCGGGCTGCCGCAGCCGTTCGCCAAGGACTTCGCCAAGACCGATTTCAAGCTGTTCCCCTGCCTGCACGTTGTCTGGCTTTCGCCCGATACCATGTTCACCCACACCCATATGCCGGTCAGCGCCACCCGCACGCGCAGCCGGATCCGGATGTATTGGGCCAGCGAGAGCGAGAGCGCCTCACGCGCCTTTGCCCGCGAATTCGCGATGATGTCTTTGCGCGATGTCCTCTCGGAAGACCGTGACGCGGTGGAGGCGGCGCAGCGCGGGATTGCCAGCGGCGTGCTCGATACGATCAACCTGCAGGATCACGAGGTCCTGCTACGCCATTCCTATCAGCAAGTGGTCGCCCGCGTGACCGAGTGGCGAGCCGCGCGCGCCCGCTGGAGTCATGTGTAATGGAAACCGCCGCCACAATTCGCCTGCCAGAGCAGTTCGCCGAGCTTGAGCCGTTCGTGGCCCACTGGGCCGCCGCCGGTCCCGCCGCCCGTGCCGCTGCGCGCGATACGTCGAGCGAGGATCAGCGCAGTGCTTTCCACGCAGCGATGTCACCACGGATCGCGGCGGTGCTGGACTTTCTTGATGCCAAGGCACTGGCGGCAATGGACCGCGGCGAGGCCGCGCTGCTCAATATGGCGCTGGCTTTTGTCCACGTTGTGCTGGCGGTCGAAATGCAGACCGATGCCGAACCGGCTCACCGCGCCATGCGGAGTTATATGAAGTTTACCGCCTGGCCCGCTGAGGCCTGGAACAAGCAAGTGCGGCTGGCTTAGTGCGAACCATCAAGGACAAACCGCTTGTCGCAATAGGGGCAGTCGACATGCCCGCGCTCATCGATTTCCAGCCAGACGCGCGGATGGCCGAGCGAGGTGGTGATTTCGCTCGCCCCGTCGCACTTGACGCGGCTGGTGTGAACGGTGACGGTTTCTTGAGCGGTGGTCATTCTGGATCCGTTTGCTTGTGGCAAAATGCTTCGCCAAACCCTTTACGCAAAGCCGATCCTGCCGCAAGAGCGTAAACATGACTATTGGCCCGGCAATCTCGATCCGCAACCTCGCCAAAACCTATGCAGGAGGAAAGCGCGCGCTGGATGACGTTTCGTTCGATGTGCCTGCCGGACAGATCTTCGGCCTGCTGGGTCCTAATGGCGCGGGCAAATCGACGCTGATCAACATCCTTGCCGGGCTGGTCAACAAGACTTCCGGCAGTGCTTCGATCTGGGGCTTCGATATCGACGCCGATCCGCGCAATGCCAAACGCTCGATTGGCATTGTCCCGCAAGAGATCGTCTTTGACCCCTTCTTCACCCCCGCCGAGGTGCTGGAAATCCAGGCCGGCTATTACGGCGTTCCCAAGCCGGCGCGGCGGACGCTGGAGCTGCTCGCGGCGGTGCATCTGTCGGACAAGGCCAATGCCTATTCGCGAACGCTTTCGGGCGGCATGAAGCGGCGGCTGCTGATCGCCAAGGCGCTGGTTCACACCCCGCCGGTTATCGTGCTCGATGAGCCGACGGCGGGCGTTGACGTGGAACTGCGGCGGCAGCTGTGGGAACTGGTCGGGCAGCTCAACGCCGATGGCGTTACCGTGGTCCTGACCACGCATTACCTTGAGGAAGCCGAGGAACTGTGTGACCGCATCGCGATCATCAACCACGGCAAGCTGATCGCCGACAAGCCGACCAAGGAACTGGTCGGCATGGCGCGCGAGAAGGTGGTGGTGCTGACTCTCGACAAAGATCCCGCCGCGATGCCTTCGCAGGCGGCCTTTCAGAAGTGCGTGAAGCTCGACGATCACACGCTCGAAATCACCTATGACCGCGACCGGATCAACGCGGGCGAGGTGATGGCGCTTGTGCAGGCACAAGGCCTCGGCATCGTCGACGTCACCACCCGCGAGCCTGATCTGGAAGACGTGTTCGTTTCGCTGACAACCGAGGGATAGGATTGGCCGATGTCGAAAAAGAAACCCCCCGAAGGCCGCCTCGTTTACCGCTGCATTACCGGCAAGGATGACCACGCCTTTTGCGAGCGCGTCTCGCTGGCGCTGGAAGAAGGGTGGAAGCTGCATGGCTCACCCTCGATCACCTGGAGCGTGCAGGACAACTGCGGCTATGTCGCGCAGGCCGTGGTCTGGGGCGGGGCGGATGTGGTGAAGGGGTAAGCTTACTCGGCCGCCTCGCTAACTTCCTCAACCTCCTGCGCCTGCCGCGCCCACATTTCGGCATAGAGGCCGTCGCGGCGTAGCAGGTCGTTGTGCGATCCATGCTCCGCCAGTCGCCCCTGATCGAGCACGAGGATCGTATCGGCATCGGCAATCGTCGACAGGCGATGCGCGATGGATAACGAGGTCCGGCCTTCGGCAACATTGTGCAGCGTGGCGAGGATGTCCTGCTCGGTGCGGGTGTCGAGCGCGGAGGTGGCCTCATCCAGCAGCAAGATCGGCGGGTTCTTCACCAGCGTGCGGGCAATCGCCACACGCTGTTTCTCGCCGCCCGAAAGTTTCAGCCCGCGTTCGCCGACTTGGGTATCAAAGCCCTTGGGCAAGCGGCCGATCAGGTCCATCAGCGCGGCGCCCTTGGCAGCCGCCTCGATATCGGCCTGCCCCGCGCCATCGCGACCATAAGCAATGTTGTAGCCGATCGATTCGTTGAACAGCACCGAATCCTGCGGGACGATGCCCAGCGATGCGCGCAGGCTGGTTTGCGTGACATCGGCAATGTCCTGTCCGTCGATCAGGATGCGGCCTGACCACGGATCGTAAAAGCGGAAGACAAGCCGCGCGACAGTACTCTTGCCCGCGCCCGAAGGCCCGACAATCGCCACCTGATGCCCGGCGGGAACCTCGAAGCTCAGGCCGTGGAGGATCGTGCGGTCTTTTTCGTAACCGAAGACCACGTTGTCGAAGGTCAGGCTGGGGCGCTTGATCACCAGTGCGGGCGCGCCGGGCTTGTCGGCGACTTCCACTTCGGTATCGATAAGCTTGAACATCGCGGCCATGTCGATTAGCCCCTGCCGGATGGTGCGATAGACCATGCCGAGCATATCAAGCGGGCGGAACAGCTGGGTGAGATAGGTTTGGACGAAGACCAGTTGCCCGGCGGTGTATTCGCCCTTGGCCCAGCCCCATACAGTATAGGCCAGCGCGCCCGCCATCAGCAGGTTGACGATCACGGCCTGCGCTATGTTCAGCAAGGCAAGGCTGTTCTCACTCTTCACCGCGGCTTCGGCATAGGCACCGGTGGCAGCAGCGTAGCGGGCCTGCTCACGCTCTTCGGCGGCGAAGTATTTCACCGTCTCGTAATTCAGCAGCGAATCGACCGCGCGGCCAAGCGCCTGTCCGTCTAGCCGGTTCATCTTTTCGCGCAGCGCCGTGCGCCATTCGGTGATCGTGCGGGTCGCCCAGATATAGGCCACCACTGCCAGCGCCGTTGCGCCCACCAGTCCCCAGCCAAAGTTCAGCTTGAAGATCACCGCTACTACCAGCAGTTGAAGCACGGTGGGGGCAATATTGAACAGCATGAAATAGAGCATGGTGTCGATAGACTTGGTCCCGCGCTCGATTACCTTGGTCACCTCACCAGTGCGGCGGGCGAGGTGGAAGCGCAGCGAGAGTCGGTGCAGCTGGGCGAACACGTTTTCCGCCAGCGCCCGCGTCGCGTCCTGCCCGACACGCTCGAAGACAATGTTGCGCAGGTTGTCGAACACCACTCCTGCGAGGCGCCCGGCGGCAAAGGCCAGCACGTAGAGCATGGCGAACTGCAGCACCTTCGGTCCGGTCAGCGCCATGACATCGACCGCCCATTTGAGCAGGTAGGGCAGGCTGAGCTGGGTTGCGGTGGAGGCCAGAATGAACAGCACCGCCACCACAATCCGCACCCTTAGCGCCGGATTATCGCGCGGCCACAGGTAGGGCAGGAAGCGCTGAAGGGTCAGCCAGCCGTCATGGCGGGCTTCGGAATCGTTGGTTGCGGTATCAGGAGGCATGGCCCGCTATGTAGGGATTGCGCTGGAAAGGGAAAGGTGCGGATTGGTCTGCGCTACTTTCCGGGCGGAACGGGCAGCGGCAAAAAGCCTGAAACTGAAGACGAATTCGGTGGCGCGAAATAGGCTGGGTCGCCGTCCTTGGGCAGCGAGAAGAGCACCTTGCGCGTTTTGAAGTCTATGGCAACGCGCGGGAAGGCCCGCATTTCACGCATGCCGAGCAGCAGGGTTGGCTTCTTTTCCAGCCCCAGCGCGGCGAAAGTCGGCGAATCGGAAAAGGCGATAGCTACGTTGGTGATCGTCGCGCCCTGCAGTTCCAGCTTTCGCGCGCCGCCCATATCGGCCTTCAGGTCTTGCCCGGTAACGCTGTGAAGTGTTACCTCTCCGGTAACCCGGCCGCGCCTGGCCATCGCCATTTGAAGCGCCCGGTTGCCGATGGTCGTGTCCGATCCGGTGTCAATCAATACATCACACAGCACGCCGTCCATATGGGCGTCGGTCATGATCAGTTGGCCTGACTTGCGCCGGGCAGTGACGACGATTTCGAAGCCGAAGTCACCGCCGAGCGAACGGGCATCGCCCACTGCCATCAGGTTCTTGCGGAAATCGATCAGAACACGCTGATCCTGCAGGCTATCCAGCCCGAGAATGCCCTCGGCGCCGATGTCGCGCCGTTCGAGCACGGGGGCGGTAATGCCATAGTAAGAGCGCTTGCCGAGATTGATCTCTTCGATCTCCACCGTATCGACCGACATTGAACCCGCGACGCCAATCACCTTGCTGCGGCTGCTGGTTGGCAGGGCAAGGCGGCCGCTCAGCGAGGAGCTGATGACGGTGTTCTGCGATCCGGTATCGATCATGAAGGGAAACGGCCCGTGTTCGCCTAAACGGACCAACACTGTAAGGCGGTCGGCAAAGTCGCTCCCGGTGGCGATGATTTCGGTATCTGCGGCAGGCCCCGAGGACTGTGATCCACTGACTTGTGGAATGGAGGCCAGAGCTAGCGCGGCAAGAACGGGTATCGTGTGCATGACGTTTCTCCCGCGCGGGAGGCTATCACGCTGGCGTCGTCGTCGCCATGTCGTTTAACGCGCGAACTTGGCAATCAGTCGGAAGTTGCGGGCAATCGGCATATGCGCGGCAATGCCCAGCAGGTCTGCCAGCGCGGGATGGCGCTGCACAACTAGGGCGATGAACCACAGCACGACTCCGGCTCCGCTCGCCGCAGCCAGCGTCACGAAGCCTATCTGCTCTGGCGGGATGAGCCAGAGGTAGGTGCAGGCGAGTGGCAGCAGCGCGGCCCCGGTCGCCAGCGCAGACTGCATGTAGATGCGCAGCAACGCCGATATGTCGAAACGGATTAGGCCGTGCAGGAAACGCGCATAGAGAAGCACCCAGGCCGCGCCATAAACCAGACGCGAAAGTGCCGCACCCTCAACGCCCCAGCGGCAACCGGCGATCAACAGGGTTATTGATAGCACGGTGTCGATGATGTTGACCGCCAGCAGCCGATTGAGCCGCCCCATCAGGATCGGCAAATCGGTGTGCAGCGGCAGCGAAACCAGCATGATCTCGGTGATCGAAATCGCCGCGAGCAGGGGCGAAACGCCGATCCAGTTCTCGCCATAGAGGATGCGGACAATGGGCGTAGAGGCGAGTGCAAGGCCTGCCATGCCCGGCCAGATTACAGCCGAATAGCCAGCACAGACCCTAAGGTAGGCGGGCCCCAAAGGCTCGCCGCGATCACGAATGCGGGCGAAGGCGGGATAGAACACCGATCCGATCGCGCCCGAGATCAGCATCCTGAACTGGTCCGAAAGGCTGGCGGCGCGGCTGTAAAGCCCAACAGCAATCAGCCCCAGTGCCTTGCCGACAATCATGTCGGGTGTGCGTGATCCCAGCGCTCCGGTAGCATAGAGGGTGGAGAGCTTCGATCCCGTCCCGATAATCGGCTTCACCGCATCAAGCCGCAGTGGCCATGGCGGGGCAGGGCGAAGGGCCTGCGCGATCAGACCGCGCGCGATGCCGAAAGCCAGCGTGCCCCAAGCCAGAGCGAACGAGGAGAAGCCCAGCGCCGAGAGCGTCAGCGCGGTGACTCCCTGCGCCGCAGCGGCACCTACATTGATCACGAAGTGGCTGTGGAATGACATCGTCCGGCCGAGCAGGGCCATCGGCACCACGGCCAGCGGCACGAAGAGATAGCTCGCCGCGATGATCAGCATGATCTTGAACAGCGCCGGCTGGCCATAGGTCGCCGCAATCGGCCAAGCCGCCGCGGCAATAATCCCGGCGACTACAAAGGAAAACAGCAGCGCTACTGAAGAACAGCGCGATATCTCTGCCGCATCAAGGCTGGGCAGGCCGGAGATGTAACGCGACAGGCCGAAATCTTGCAGTACCGAAGCCAGCATGGCAGCCGCCAGACCGATCGAAAACAGTCCGACCTCTGCCGGGGTCAGGAAAAATCGCGAGATGATAACCGAGGTGATGAACTGCATCCCGAACGTCAGGTACTGTCCGCCCATTGCCCAGACCGCCGCGCCGCGCACAGACATCGCGGCAGGCTCGCGGCCGCTTTCGTCCGGTTTGATGATGGGGGTGCTGGCCACGTCAGCCCTGCACGGCAGTGAGGGCGAGTGTCGAAGCCAGCTTCATCGCGCGGGCCGGTTCGCCAAAGCTGAGCAGCCGGGCAACTGTGCGCCACATACCGTCATGCGCGCCACCTTCGCCAAGATATCGCAGTACCAGATCGAAGCCGTCATCGCGCAGGCCGGCCTTCGAATAGAGCAGTCCCGGGGCCACTTTGGCGCGCACCTCGCGGGAGAGGCCTTCGCGCCCGAACAAGGTGTCGAGATCGTCGATCGGCGGCAGTCGCTCAAGATTTTCAGTGGGATCAGGGCGGCCGGCTAGGCGCTCGACAAAGGCGAGGCGCGCCACCGCAGCACCGATCTGTTGTTCAGTCGCGTGGCGGCTGGAAACCTGATCACTATAGTGGCGATAGCGGATCAAGGGTTCGGGGATAGATGCCAGCTTGGTCACCGAAGCGAGTCGGAGCCAGAGGTCTATATCCTCACAATGCCTGAAGGCGGCGTGATAACCGCCGACTGACAGCACCAGATCTCGCCGGAACATTACCGCCGGATGACAGAGCAGCGCCCAGCCGTTGTCGATGGCGATCAGGAACTCATCGTGATTAGCCGGGTGGCGCGGGGAATTGCACAGACCACCCCACGGCTGGTCGTTCTCGTCGATGTCTTCGCACCACGATCCAACCACACCATAATCTGTATGCGCGGCAAGCCAGTCGATCTGACGGGCAAAGCGGGTAGGCAGACAGACATCGTCCGCATCCATCCGCGCGACCAAAGGCGCGCACGATTCGGCGAGCAGCTGATTTAGGCTGGCTATCAGCCCGCGGTTCTCGCGAATGATGAGGCGGATGCGCGAATCCTGGGCAGCAAACGATTCGATGACCTCACGGGTGTTATCGCTGGAGCCATCGTCGAGAATCAGGAATTCGAAATCGGTAAAAGTCTGGGCCAACACGCTCTCGATTGCGGGCACAAGGAAGCGCTCGCCATTATAGACGCTCATCGCAACACTGATGGCGGGGCTGCCCATTCTCTATAACCTTGCGAATTTCTAAGACTTTTCAGACCCTTTGGCCTGAGACGGCACTAGCCCAACTAGGTAAACAAAGCGTCACTCTATGCAGGGCACTGAATCGCCCCTCAAAGCCATGATTCGAACGCTACCTGTGTTGCAACAGCTGCCAGGGACCCTTCAAACCACTGTAATTCAGCCATTTCCCTAACTTTCTGCAATAAAAATGCAAAAAGTGTTTGACCGAATCACAGGTCACCCTTAGAGGCCCGGTCACCGCAACGGAGCAGCCAACTGCAACGGCTTCAACGGAGCGGTCGCCAACATAAACGGACAACCAGTCCCCCGGTCACAAAATCGGGGAGCCATTGTTGTCCGCCAAATTTGTTGTGTGGCTCTTTGACATTGTAGGTTTAGATGAAGGGACATGTGGGCGACGGCGCCTGCTCCCGGGGCTTCAGGGCCCGGGGTGGCAGTTTAAAATAGTCGTTACCCGATAGTCACCAAAGGGGCGTGCTCCGATGGATAATGGCTTAACATGTCCTAACGTAACCATACGTTTAGACAAGTGCAGGGTAATTGACCCCTGAATTAATTTTACGTCAGATGGCCAATCTTCGGATTGGTGCTGTTGTGAGATTGGACACAAACTTGAGAGTTTGATCCTGGCTCAGAACGAACGCTGGCGGCATGCCTAACACATGCAAGTCGAAC
>CANGBE010000033.1 GCA_947451875.1 Sphingomonadaceae bacterium
CCGCAATGGATAGGTATCTCGAAGGCAAGGTCGCACTCGTAACCGGCGCCTCGCGCGGCCTTGGCCGTGGGATCGCCGAAGAGTTTTCCGCGCGCGGCGCGCTTGTTGCGATCAACTACGCAAGCAATGATGCCGCGGCGGCCGACACTTTGGCAGCGATTGAGGCAAACGGCGGACAAGCCTTTCTGCTCAAGGGCGCGCAAGGCAGCTACGAAGCCGCTGTAGACCTTGCGGCTCGGCTGGAAACAGAACTGCTTGCTCGCACCGGCAGCGGCGAGTTCGACATCCTGGTCAACAATGCAGGCGGCGGCCCTGTTGCCAATATCGACAAAACCACGCCAGAGATCTTCGAGAAGGTCATGTCCGACAACATGCGGGCGCCGTTCTATGTCACGAAGCTCCTCAAGGATCGCATTCGCGACGGCGGGCGGGTGATCAACGTCGGATCACTTGGTGCGCGCACTGCCGTGCCGGATTATGTCGTCTATGCCATGAGCAAGCGGGCGCTCGAGGTCTTCACGGTGGTCCTCGCGAAGGACCTTGGCCCTCGCAACATCACAGCGAATTGCATCAATCCGGGGCTGATCGAATCTGATGCCAACGTGCACGTGCGGGCAGACGACAAGATCCGCGCTTACCTTGAGCAGACGACCCCGATGCGCCGATTTGGCGTTCCATCAGATTTCGCCGGTGTCGCAGCATCGATCGCATCTCCGCAGATGGGCTACGTGACTGGACAAGTCATCGAAGTGGCCGGCGGGATGTCGCTTTAACAACACGATCCAAACCTCGGGAATGGTCATGACCGATACTGCCGATGAAGAATTCAAAGTCCGCCAGGTCAAACCTCTGATCGGCGCCATCGTTGAGGCTGACAAGCAGACCCTGCTTGGCGGAAATTACGCCGCCCGCATTCGGGAGATGCTCGATGATCGCGGCGTCATTGTGTTTTCTCAAACGCACTTCACCGATGAAGAGCAGGTCGCTTTCACGCGGACGCTCGGCAAGTTCGTGCCCGAAATGCATGGCGATGTCTTCAAGATCTCGATGGACAAGAAGATCAACCCGCAGGCCGATTACGTGAAGGGAGCCTTCTACTGGCACATCGATGGCACCATGCAGAAGGTGCCACTCTTCGCCTCGATGCTGACCTGCAAGAAGACTGCGCCGACCGGAGGAAACACCGAGTTCTGCAACACCTACGCCGCGTGGGATGCCCTGCCTGACGACGAGAAGCGTCAGATCGAATCCCTGCGTGTGGTGCACAGCTTCGTGAATTCGCAGCTCTACGTCGAACCCGAGCCGAGCCTGTCGCTCTATGACGAATGGGCAGCCTATGGCACCAATGAACTGCCGTTAGTGTGGACGCACACCTCTGGCCGAAAGTCACTCGTCCTCGGCTCCACGGCTGATCATGTCGTTGGCATGGCCCCTCTCGAAAGCCGCCGCCTGCTCCTGCGGCTCCGCGATTGGGCGACGCAGGAGCAATTCTCGCTCAGCCACTCATGGTCAATCGGCGATACGGTGCTCTGGGACAATACTGGCACAATGCACCGCGCCATGGCCTACCCGCTCGACTGCGATCGGCAGATGCACCGGACCAAGCTCGAGGGCGAAGAAGCGTTCTCTTGAAGCGAAGGCCAACTTGTTTCTTAAGTCCGCTTTGTTGTCGTATCTGGTAATTCTGCTCTTGGGTCCAATTCTGGGAAAGCTGCCGTTAAAGGGCCGTATCAGAATTCATCCACACCGCCGAACCCGGTCCGGGCTTGTGCTCATTCGCTTCATCAAGGAAGCCAGTGAACAGTGGTGACCCAAGAATGACATTCAGTGTGTCCGTCGAGAACGAGGGCCGCCTGTTCTTCCCCTTTACCCCCTTGTGGAAAAGGCCGTTACAAGGGTTTATCAGACCTGCCCAAGCCGGCTGCTCGCCGAGCCAGCTATACAATGGCCGGATCGTCGACAGATGTTTGTTCACCGTTGTGAATGCAGTTTGGGGTAGTCCCTGCAAACGAGCCTTCGCTGCCGCTTCTCGCATTGGTAGATCCCGGAGCCCTTTCTTTCCGCCCCATTTGGGAGGTAGGTCCCGCAAGACATCTCGATACTCAGCGATCTCGAGAGGAGTGATCGACCTGACGGCTCGATCTTTTCCAACAAATTTGGCGAACTGCTCGATGACTTTCCGATCTTGATTGACTGTGTCCGGGCGCTTTACACCCTTAGCGAGACATTCAGCTGCCCATTTTTCGAACAGGTCCAAAATTGTCTCGCCGTGCTTAGCTTTGGCGGCTTCACGCTCACGGACACGGCGAACCATGTGACTATCGGTATCGGCCTCTACGTCTCCAAGTGCGCGCCTCGCCTTGACTTTCATTCCTGCGAGGAGAGCTGTATTCAGCTTGTTGCCAAGTTGCGCGTAACCCTCACTGGTCGGTGGAAGGTCGAAGTTCAGCGCTTCGATAATTAGGTCCATATCGTCGCGCAGGTGGCTGTACCCATTTCAACCAGCGAGGACGAATCGCTGGCCAGCTCAAGCAGCTCGATGCTCTGATTACGGCATTCAGGGACGGTCTGGGCGCAAACTGGGACCGGACACTTGTGCTCGTCGCTACCGAGTTTGGCCGCACCGTGGCAGTCAACGGCACACAGGGGACCGATCACGGCACCGGCTCAATGGCAATGCTACTGGGCGGCGCGGTGCGTGGTGGACGGGTTATTGCGGATTGGCCGGGGCTGGCGCAGGGATCGCTCTACGAAGGGCGGGACCTCAAGCCAACCACCGCAATCGATGCGGCAATAGCAGGCGCTCTGGGCAGCCACTTCCAGATCGATCCCGATCGCCTGCTAGCAAAAGCCTTCCCCGGCAGTGGCGGTAAGCCGCTGGAGGGGATAACAAAGGCCTAGTCTTCCACGGTCCAGGTCTGGCCCTTGGCCAATAGCTTGGCGAGGTTTGGTTCCTTGCCTGCGGCCAGCTTGGCGTTCTGCGCCGTGACCGTGGAGTCGAAAGTGGGGCGCGGATCATCGTAGATTACGCCGAGTGCCATCGGGAATTCACCGAAGGGCAGTTCCACGAGCATATGCGCCACCGAACGGTTGGTGACATCGTGCACGATAACCCCAGCCGACTGCCAATCACCATCGATCACATCGACAACCTTGAGCGTCAGATGCTCGACATCGAGCGCGAGGCCCTTGGCGCCCCCAGATTTTTCAGACCCGAACAGCATCGGCTCGCCATTCTGCAGCCACAGCTGGCGCGCTTCGGCTCCCTTCGGTGCGGCGAAGTCTTCGAACACGTCCTTGTTGTAGACGATGCAATTCTGGAAGATTTCGACGAAGGCCGCGCCGCGGTGGGCGTGGGCTGCCTTCAGCACCTCGGGCAGGTTCTTCGATACGTCAAAGCCGCGGGCAACGAAGCGCGCGCCTGAACCCAGCGCGAAAGCGCAGGGTAGCGCGGGCCGGTCAACCGAGCCGCCGGGCGAGGTCGGGCTGTTGGTGCCAAGGCGGCTGGTCGGCGAGTACTGGCCTTTGGTCAGGCCGTAGATCTCGTTGTTGAACAGCATGATCTGGCAATCGAGATTGCGGCGGATCATGTGCATGGTGTGGTTGCCGCCGATCGACATACCGTCACCGTCACCCGTCACCAGCCAGATATCGAGCTCTGGATTGGCGAGCTTGATGCCGGTGGCAAAGGCAGGCGCGCGGCCGTGGATGGTGTGGAAGCCATAGGATGCCATGTAGTACGGAAAGCGGCTGGAGCAGCCGATACCCGATACGAACACCGTCTGCGAAGGGTCGCTGCCAAGATCAACCATGGTGCGCTGCACGGCCTTCAGGATCGCATAGTCACCGCAACCCGGGCACCAGCGAACTTCCTGATCGCTTTCCCAGTCCTTGACGGTCAGCTTCGAGATAGGGGTCATGTCGTTCATGCGAGTTCTCCCGCAATCGCCGCTTCAATTTCGGCAATGGTAAAGGGCTGTCCGCTAACCTTGTTGAGCGGCTTGGCATCGACCAGATACTGGTCGCGCAGCACGGTCTTGAACTGGCCGGTGTTCATTTCGGGCACCAGCAGCTTGTCATAGGTGTGCAGCAGCTCGCCCAGATTGGCGGGCAGCGGCCAGATGTGGCGGACGTGAATCTGGCTGACGTCCATACCCTTGGCCCGGGCGCGGTTCACTGCCTGATGGATCGGGCCATAGGTGGAACCCCAGCCGACCACAGCGAGCTTGCCGCCTGCTTCACCGACAGTGACTTCCTGCGCCGGGATGACATTAGCGATGCCGTCGATCTTGTCCTTGCGGGCGTCGGTCTGCAACTGGTGGGTGCCGGGCGAATAGTCGAGATCGCCGGTATCGGGCGCCTTTTCGATACCGCCGATGCGGTGCATCAAGCCGGGGGTGCCGGGCTTGATCCACGGCCGCACGCCGCGATCATCGCGCTTGTAGGGCAGAACGCGGGTCTCGCCGTTCATTTCTGCGAGGAATTCGACTGGGAACGGCGCATAGCTGTCGGGATCAGGAACCAGCCAAGGCTCTGCAGCATTGGCGATATAACCGTCAGTCAGCAGCATCACCGGAGTCATGAACTGCACGGCAAGCCGCACCGCCTCAATCGCGCAATCATAGCAATCAGCGGGCGAGCGCGAGGCGATCACCGGCAGCGGCGTATCGCCATTGCGGCCATAGACCGCCTGATAGAGGTCTGACTGTTCGGTCTTGGTCGGCAGGCCCGTCGAAGGGCCGCCGCGCTGCGAGTTGACGATGACGAGCGGCAGCTCGGTCATCACCGCAAGGCCCATCGCCTCGCCCTTCAGCGCGATGCCGGGGCCGGAGGACGAGGTTACGCCGAGCTGGCCCGCATAGCTTGCGCCAATGGCCGAGCAGATCGCGGCAATCTCGTCTTCCGCCTGGAAGGTGGTGACGCCAAACTCTTTCAGCTTGGCCAGATTGTGCAGGATCGCCGACGCTGGTGTGATCGGATAGCCGCCGAAGAACATCTTCAGGCCAGCAAGCTGCGCACCGGCGACCAGACCATAGGAGATCGATTCCGCGCCGGTAACCGTGCGGTAAAGCCCCGGAGCACTCGGCACCGGGCCGAGGTGCTGCTGGCGGAACTGGCCGCCAATTTCGGCCGTTTCGCCATAGGCATGGCCGGCATTCAGCGCTGCGATATTGGCATCGGCGAGGATCGGGTTCTTGGCGAACTTGTCACGCAGCCACTGCTGCAGCGGCGCGCGATCGCGATCGAACATCCACAGGGCAAGGCCCAGCGTCCACATGTTCTTGCAGCGCAGAGCTTCCTTGTTGCCAAGGCCGAAAGGCTTGACCGCCTCGAGCGTCAGCGCGGAAATATCAAAAGCTAGCAGTTGCCACTTCGACAGGCTGTTATCCTCAAGCGGCGATACTTCGTACTTCGCCTTTTCAAGGTTGCGCTTGGTGAACTCGCCCGAGTCCGCGATAATCAGGCCGCCGGCCTTCAGCGCGCCGACATTGGTCTTCAGCGCTGCCGGGTTCATCGCCACGAGCACGTCGGGCTGATCGCCTGCCGTATCGATCGCGGTCGAGCCGAAGTTGATCTGGAATGCCGAGACACCGAACAGGGTGCCCTGCGGTGCGCGGATTTCGGCCGGGAAATCCGGGAAGGTTGCAAGATCATTGCCCGCAAGCGCGGTGGAAAGCGTGAACTGCCCTCCGGTAAGCTGCATGCCGTCGCCGGAGTCCCCAGCGAAACGGACCACTACTGCATCGGGTACTGCATCGCCCGCAGGCTGTGCTGTGCTATCGCCATCGGCCAGTAAAGTTGCCATCATATTCCTCTGCCGGGAGCCCGGATTTTTGCAATCGCGACGCCCTAGTCCTACCAACCAAGCCACCTCAATGCAGAAAAACTGTTGGGCGGCAAACCTTACCATCAGCCAAACGCCTGCTTGAACCGCTAGTCAAGCGATGAAATCCCGCTTAGGGGCGAGCAGATGACATTTATCCTCAGCACAATCCTATGACCGACATTTCAACCCTCCCCTATCGTCCTTGCGTAGGCATTATGCTGGTAAACGCGGCTGGCCTCGTTTTCGTGGGCAAGCGGATCGACAATCGCGAATCGGAAACCGAAGGCGATGCTTGGCAGATGCCGCAGGGCGGGATCGACGAAGGCGAAGAACTGCACGCCGCCGCGCTACGTGAGCTTTATGAGGAAACCGGGGTCGTCGCCGAACTCGTCTCGCTGATCGCCCAGACCCGCGAGGAACTGATCTACGACCTGCCCGACGAACTGATCGGCAAGCTGTGGAAGGGCAAGTATCGCGGCCAACGCCAGCACTGGCTGCTCGCCCGCTATTCAGGCGACGACAGCCACGTCCGCATCGACGCGCACGATCCGGCAGAATTCTGCGAATGGAAATGGGTCGAACCGGACCTGCTTCCGGACCTGATCGTCCCGTTCAAGAAGCGGGTCTATAAGGCTGTATTGGCAGAATTTCGCGAGTTGATCTGAGCCTTTCGGCTCAATTCTGCGAAACGACCGGCTTAGGCTTCACATCTTCGGCGCTAACCATGCGGGGGCTTGGGCCCTTGGCGATCAGCGTGGCGAGATTGCTTGCCTGTGAGCAGTCCTTGCACAGCCATTGCAGCCGCGAGAGGTTGCGGCGGGCTTTTTCGACTGCGCCTTTTTCCACCAGCGCTGCGCCTTCTCCGGCGATGGCATCGAGGTTTTGTGGATCGCGGGCGATGGCAACACGGTAATAGTGCAGCGCCTTGCCCTGCATGCCTTGTGCGCGGTGGGCATCAGCCAGATCGAGCGTGATCGTGATCGAACCCGGCTGGATTGCCAGTGCCGCTTCAAACGAATCAATCGCATCCTGCGTGTTTCCGGCTGCCAGAGCGGCCCTGCCAGCACTCTCCAGCGCAATGGCGCGGGGATCAAGGGGCTGCACCAATGCGGCCGAGTGAAGCGCCGATGCCGAGAGGGCAAGGGCAAGCGAGAGGGAAAGAGCGGCAGGGGTAAAGCGCATCAGCAACTCCTTGACCCGGGATGGCTCTGAGATCCGGTCTACTGGCTCGAGCATAGTCATAACTCAGCCATTTATCACGGAGAATCGAAACGTGCGATGAAAAAGCCATCGGTGCTGTCAGTTCCGGGCGTAAGCCTGATGCCCGGCCCGCGTGGGGTGCCAGAGGGCAGATCGGCTGTCACAGCGCGCCAGCCGGGATGGCGGGCGAGAAACTCTCCCGCCTGCCCTGCCCCTTCGGCGTCGAGCAGTGAGCAGGTGACATAGATCAGCCGCCCGCCCGGCCGCACCAGCTTGGCGGCGATATCGAGAAGCCGACCTTGCAGGGCCACCAGCTTCGCCAGTCCATCGGGGTTGATCCGCCAGCGCGCTTCTGGGTTGCGGCGCCATGTACCGGTGCCGGAGCAGGGCGCATCGACCAGCACAGCATCTGAGCGGCGCTGCCAACTATCTAGCGAGGCCAATTCGCGCCCGGTATCGAGCAACTGCGTCTCGATAATGCTCACGCCCGCCCGTTCGGCGCGGGGTGGCAACTGCGAGAGGCGGCGACGGTCGGCATCGCAAGCGAGCACCGTGCCACGATTGTCCATGGCGGCGGCCAGACTGAGTGACTTGCCCCCGGCCCCGGCACAGAGATCGACGATCAGCTCGTCAGATCGCGCGCCCACCGCCATACAGGCAAGCTGTGAGCCCGCATCCTGCACTTCGATAGCGCCGCTTTTGAAGGCATCCCACTGGTCAATCGGCGTGCCCGAAGGAAAGCGCAGGCCGCCCGGGGCAACGCAAGGCTCTCCGGGTTCGGGCAGTTCAAGCCGGCCAGCCTTCAGCGTGTTGATCCGAACATCGAGCGGGGCGCGTCCGAGCAAGGCAGCGGCTTCCGCGCCATCGATACGTGATTCGGCGAGCAACTTAGTCAGCCATTTTGGCGCGACACCGCCAAGAGCATAATGCTCCGCCGGATCGAAAGGGGCAGGCGCGTGGGCGGAACCGTCAAACAGGGCAGTCAGCGCCGGATCGCTCTGCGCCAGCCGCAGCATGGCGGCGCGGCCGGTCTGCGGAACTTCCCCGCAGGCGCGGATCGCAAAATATACCAGTTCGCGCACCGCACGGCGATCTCCGCTGCCAGCAAAGCGGCGGGTCTTGAACCATTCGGCAATGATCCGGTCTGCCGGAGCGCCATTATTGAGCGCCGCCTCAATGACGAGATCAAGAATATCGATCGCCGCCTGAACCCTCGCGGCAGGTGTCACCGGAATTAAACCTGGGTCGGATAATTGGGGGCTTCGCGGGTGATGGCCACGTCATGGACATGGCTTTCACGCAGGCCCGCACCGGTGATCCGCACGAACTTCGCCTTGGTACGCAGATCGTCGATGGTCGCCGAACCGGTATAGCCCATTGCCGCCTTGATGCCGCCAACGAGCTGGTGGATCACATCCTTGGCATGGCCCTTGTAAGGCACCTGACCTTCGATCCCTTCGGGCACCAGCTTCATCTGGTCCTTGATGTCGCCCTGGAAATAGCGGTCCGCCGAGCCGCGGCCCATCGCACCTACTGATCCCATGCCGCGGTAAGATTTATAGGCGCGGCCCTGATAGAGGAACGTCTCACCCGGAGCCTCTTCGGTGCCTGCTAGCATCGATCCGACCATGATCGTCGAGGCGCCAGCTGCCAGCGCCTTGGCCGCATCGCCAGAGGTACGCAGGCCACCGTCGGCGATTACCGGCACGCCGGCCTTGTTCGCTTCCTCACACGCATCCATGATCGCGGTGAGCTGCGGCACGCCGACGCCCGCAACGATGCGGGTGGTGCAGATCGAACCCGGCCCGATGCCGACTTTCAAGGCGTCCGCCCCGGCATCGATCAGCGCTTTGGCGGCCTCTGCCGTAGCGATATTACCCGCGATCACCTGCGCGCCGTTCGACAGGCGCTTCACGCGTTCTACGGCGCGGGCAACGTCCTTGTTGTGGCCGTGGGCGGTATCGATGATCACCACGTCACATTCCGCAGCGAGCAGGGCTTCCGTGCGCTCAAAGCCCTTGTCGCCTACAGTGGTGGCGGCGGCCACGCGCAGGCGGCCGGTGCCATCCTTGGTTGCGTTGGGATAAGTGACGGCCTTTTCAATGTCCTTCACCGTGATCAGCCCGACGCAAGTGTAGGCATCGTCAACAACCAGCAGCTTCTCGATCCGGCGCTGGTGGAGAAGCCGCATGGCTTCGGCCTGATTGGTGCCGATCCGCACGGTGGCAAGATCCTCATGCGTCATCAGCTCGCGGACAGGCTGAGCCGGGTTCTGGGCAAAGCGCACATCGCGGTTTGTCAGGATTCCGACGAGTTTGCCGCCAGTTTCCACCACGGGAATGCCGCTGATGCGGTTCGACAGCATGATCGCCTGCGCCTCACCCAGCGTGGCATCGGGCGAGATTGTGATGGGATTGACCACCATGCCGCTCTCAAACCGCTTCACCGCGCGCACCGCAGCGCACTGCTGTTCAACAGTGAGATTGCGGTGGAGCACGCCGATGCCGCCAAGCTGCGCCATGACAATCGCCATGTCGGCCTCTGTCACGGTGTCCATTGCAGAGGAAATGATCGGAATATTCAGCGAAATCCCGCGCGTCAGGCGGGTGCGGGTGTCGGCCATTGAAGGCACGATATCGGACTCGGCAGGACGCAGCAGCACGTCGTCAAAGGTAAGGCCGAGGGGGATATCCATAAGTGCCACTTTCAAGGGTCAAGGTAAGATTCGTGGCGGCCCATGTAACCAAGCGGGGGCGTTAGGGCTAGGGCCTTTCTGCCCCATTCCTCGCAGACAGCAAAACGCCCGGCAGTGTCGCGCACCGCCCGGCCTTTTGCTCATCAGACCGATGTACCGTGTTTACTGGGCAGCCGAAGCAGCAGGCGCAGGTAGAGCAGCCGCTGCGGCTGGCTTGGCAAAGCCGCACTGCTTTTGCTCCATCGGGATCTGCTTTGTGATGCGGGTGGCGTTTTCCTTGTAGGCTTCGGTCACCGAACCGCTGCTTACGGTCTTGCCACGCAGGGTGGAGACATCCTGACAGAGGTGAAATACGTGTTCGGTCTCCGCCTTCTGGCCGGCCTTTGCTGAGGCGATCCAATAGACCTTGTCCAGACCGTTGGGATTGGCGTCGCTCTTCGTGGCATCGGCCACAGCCTTGGAGTCTCGGGCGATGGCCTGCGCCTGTTGGGCAACTTCCGGCGAGCAAGCCGTGGTCGGCTGTCCGCCTTTGATCTGCGAGGCGCAGAGATTCATGTCCTCGGTGTATTGTTCAACCGAAGGCGGCTTGAAATCGATGCCGATCGTGGTGGCCAGCAAGGCCAGAACCACGCCGACGCCGCCGGCGATCTTCTTGTTCTTCGGGTCCATATCCTTGTCGAGAAAGATCAGCGCCAACAGCGGCAGGAAGGCGATCACGGTGATGATCGCACCAAGCTGGTTCTGGACGAAGAAGCGGAAACCGTCGGCGCGA
>CANGBE010000034.1 GCA_947451875.1 Sphingomonadaceae bacterium
AATGGCCGTGAGTGGATGAAATTCGCCATCCTCCGCCAACCAGCGAGCGAAACGGCGGTACTTATCGAACTCCTGCGCCAAGCCTTCGCACGCATGGGATGGTCCTTCGAGGAAGCGCGCGGCATTGAGCGGCACACGCTGCACGGCAGCAAGTTGCCGCACACTATCGTCCCACATAACACGGCGCTGTTCGGGGCTGGCATCGAACACCCAGCCGCTCTCAGAATAGGGCGGCACGCTCACCGGCACCCGGCCCGAAACCTTGCGCATGATAAAGAACGGGCGGCCAAGAATGCTGGTGTCCGTCTCCATCCACAGTGGCTCTGCAACGCGCACAAGGCCGCTCTCGTGCATCACCTGCATGATCCGGAACTGCTCTTCGAACAGGTTATCGGGAAATACGGTGAAGCCGCCCGGCTTGATCCGCACCACGCCGTCCAACGCGCCATCGGACCAACTGGCGCTGAACAGGATCGTTTCGTGGCTCTGTCCAGCCCCGCGGGGATAGGAAAGGTCAGTCACAAAAAGGTTCTGCGCGCCTTCGATCTTGCCCGCGAGCCATGCGCCAAGCTGGAGTGACAGCACATCTAAATCGCGCATTTCAGGCGCGACGATTATGTCGGACATGCCATCTCCCGAATCAATATTCGTTATTGCGAACATTTATTCGCAATATGCACGACAATGGCAAGGTAACTCGGTATCCTTCAGGCGATGAAAGCGCCGATCCGTTTACAAGCTGCGCGCAGTGATGTGGCGGCAGCGAATACCTCGGCCCCGCTCATCGCCCGACTGGCAAAACCCATCAGGCCAATGACGAACTCGACTTTGCCATCTGCATTGAAAACCGGCGCGGTTATCGAGCTAACGGCATAGTGCCGCGTCGTATCGACTTCTGTGAGCACCCCGATTGGACGGTCGGCTTCAGAGCCGAAAGCTTCGAGGTCCTGTGGAATCGCAGCGTTCTCATTGGCATCGGTGCGCACCAGCGCGGCAAAGCCATGCTCACGGGCAAAAGCCATCCCCGCAGCAACCGAATCGCGCTGGGCCTCGGTTGCAGGCGGCTGCGCGCGATCGAGCCATGCGGCAGCCTCATCGGGCGACCAAGAGAAGAACACCGGCAGCGAACGCGGCAGCAAGGTAACCCGGGTGCCGAGCGGGATCGAGAAACCAACGTGACTGATCGACGCTGCCCGCTCACGGCTAACGATGGTATCGCCCTCCAAGAAGAAGGCCGAGCAAACGACATCGTATACGTCCGCCAGCGCCCGCATCTCTGGCTGAGCGACCTGCAGCGGTGACATATTCTGCGCTGCTGCCCGGCCAACCTTTGAGAGCGCAGGCCCCAGAACATAAGTCTTGTCGCTGGTGCGATAGAGATAGCCGACCTCAACAAGCCCGGTCAGCAGCGCGTGGCAGGTGGCGCGGCTGAGGCGCAGGGCGCGGACTAGATCGGTGAGCGCAAAGGACTGCGCCGGGTGATCGGCCATGAAATCAAGGATGGCGGCAATCCGCTTCACGCCGGGGGAGGATCGGGTCATCTGCACTCGTTTTCGCTATTGTGAACGCGAGGGGTAGAGACGCGATTGGAACAGGTCAATATGCCAGCGTTGACCTCAACTAGTTCAAGCCATAGCATCCGTCTGCGAATAACTATTCCAAATTGCGAATAAATGGGAGCGAATGATGCAAGGTCTTTTGGCGAGCAAAAGCGTCGTCGTCACCGGCGCGGGATCGGGCGTAGGCCGCGCGGCCTGCCTGCTGTTTGCCAGCCACGGCGCCAAAGTGATCGCGGCAGACATCGGAATGGAAGCAGCGCAAGAGACTGCGGCTCTGGTCTTGGCTGAAGGCGGAGAAGCACTGGCCTGTGCCTGCGATGTTGGCGATGCAGCGCAAGTTGATGCGGCTGTTACCCTCGCCGTTGCGACTTATGGACGGCTCGACGTGATCTACAACAATGCCGGGATCACCCTGCAACCGCGTCCGGGCTATGTCGGTTTGCGCAGTTTCATGGACACCGATCCCGACGAGATCGAACGCATTTACCGCGTCAACGTCAATGGCGTGATCAATGGTTGCAAGGCGGCGATCCGGCAGTTTGAAAAGCAACGTGGGCAAGAAAATGGAGGGGGCGGCGTGATCGTCAACACTGCCTCGGTCGCCGGGCTGATCGGCTATGGCGGCACAGCCTATGGCTCATCAAAGGGTGCTGTTACTCTGCTCACCAAGACTTTGGCACTCGAACTGGCCAGCAAAGGCATCCGGGTCAACGCGGTCTGCCCGGCTGGTATGCCAACCAACTTCATGCCGGGCCTCGCGCAGTCTGACGCGGCCAAGGCGAGCATGGGAGCGGCCCACCCTCTTGGCCGCCCGATTGACCCAATGGACTGCGCCAATGCCGCGCTGTTCCTCGCCTGCGATCTGTCGAGCAACATCACCGGCGTAAACCTGCCGGTCGATGGCGGACTTTCTGCCGGGGTAGCGATGAAGCGGTGATCCCGCTAACTGCAGCCTTATGACAAGCCCTCGCATACTTGGTGCCGTCCTTGCCGGCGGCAAATCGAGCCGCTTTGGCGGTGACAAGGCCACCGCGCTATTGGCCGGACAGCCGCTGATTAACCACGCGGTGGCGGCGCTCTCGGCTTGGTGCGATGCCGTAGTCATTACCGGGCGCGCAGAGGGCCCTGCCCCGTGCCTGCTCGATTGGCCCGAACCGGATATGGGGCCATTGGCTGGCCTCGCCGCAGCGCTCCGCCATGCCCAAGCTGAAGGCTATGCAGCGGTACTGAGCTGCGGTGTCGATTCACCCGGCCTGCCACAAGATCTGCCCGCGCTGCTTGGCCCAGCCCCGGCCTGCCTTGCCGACCAACCGGTAATCGGCCTGTGGCCCGCAACGGCATTTGATATAGCCGAAACGATCCTTCTTGGGTCTGGCCGCCATTCGATGAAGGCGCTGGCCGAGGCCTTGAACGCGCGGCAAATCAGCCTTTCCACGCCGCTCGCCAATATCAACTATCGCGACGACCTGCCGGGCGATTAGCGGAACAACCGGCCGATCAGCCCACCACGGTCTGCCAGAATGGCCTGCGCCGCATTATGGCCCGGCGCACCGGTCACCCCGCCGCCGGGGTGCGTTCCCGATCCACACATGTAGAGACCGCCAATGGGCGAGCGATAGTCTCCATGCCCCAGCACCGGCCGGGCCGACCATAACTGGTCAAGGCTCATATGACCGTGGAAGATGTCGCCGCCGATCAGGCCAAACTTGCGCTCGAGATCAAGCGGCGAATGGATTTGGCGAGCGATAACACTGGCACGGAAATTCGGCGCATGCTGGGTCACCGTGTCGATGATAAGATCGGCCACTTCCTCGCGGGCATCGTCCCAGCTTTTGCCGTCCGGCAGTTCGGGAGCGAACTGCTGGCAGAAGAGGCTGGCGACATGGCATCCCGGCGGAGCAAGGCTATCATCAACGGTGGAAGGAATCTTGATCTCGACAATCGGCTTCTTTGACCAGCCGTGTTGCTGCGCATCGATGAAGGCCTGATCCATATAGTCCATGCCCGGCGCGATGATGATTCCGGCGGTGTGGTGCTCGGCCTTTTCCTTGCCTGGCAGCACCGCAAAGTCCGGCAGTTCCGACAGCGCGACGTTCATGCGGAAGGTGCCCGATCCGGTCTTGAAGCCCTTGATCCGCCGGTTGAAGTCCTCCGGCAGGTCGGAGGCCTCAACCATCTGGCGGAAGAGCAGCGCCGGGCCGACATTGGCCGCAACCAGCGGCGCGGCAATCTCCTCGCCGCTTTCCAGCAGCACCCCGGCCACCTTGTTGCCATCCACCAGAACCTTGGCAACCGGCGCCTCAAGACTGATCTCCACTCCGGCAAGTTCGCAAGCCTTTGCCATCGCCTGGGTAATCGCGCCCATGCCGCCCACGGCGTGGCCCCATGCGCCCTTCTTGCCGTTCACCTCGCCAAACACGTGGTGCAACAGAACATAGGCCGATCCCGGCGTCGAAACCCCGGCGTAGTTGCCGACCACGGCATCGAAGGCGAAAGCGGACTGGACATGATCATCCTCGAACCAGCCATCGAGAAATTCGCGCGCTGACTTGGTGAAGATGTCGAGCAGGTCGCGCTGGGTCGCGATGTCCAGCTTGGCGATTGGCCAGCCCTGCCGCGCCGCCGCTGCGAGCGTAGTGAGGCCGCCGCCGACATTAGGCGGGATCTGCAGCGAAAGGTCGCGCAGCACATCAGCCACCCGCTCCAGCGCGGCGTCATAGGAGGGATAGGCTGCGGCATCCTTCGTTGAGAAGCGGGCGAACTCGGCAAGGGTCCGTTCCGTCCCGCCACCAAGCTTCAGGTAGGTATCAGGAAAAGGAAAGAAGTTGCTGATCGTCCGCTCGATCACCCGGTAGCCGTGATCGGCAAGGCGCATATCGGCGATCACCTGCGGTCGAAGCAGGCTGACGGTGTAGCTGGCAGTGGAATTGCGGAAGCCGGGATGGAATTCCTCGGTAACCGCCGCACCGCCCACTATGTGCCGCCGCTCAAGCACTCGCACCTTCAGCCCCGCGCGCGCGAGGTAGAAAGCGCAGGTCAGGCCATTATGACCGCCGCCGATAATCAGGGCATCATAGCGCCGAGTCATAGGGACTTCACTTGGTCAGTTCGGAGAACAGGCTAAGGTAATAGTTGATGCCCGGACGCGTATTGCTGAGGTGGACGCGCTCATTCAAGCCGTGGCTGAAATCGTCCGAATCCTTTGAAAAGATCGGACTCGCCCCATAGGAATCGACGCCAATGGCGCGGAACCACATCGAATCGGAAGCGCCCGATGCCTGTGACGGGATGATCGGCAGGCCCGGATTGATCAGGTTCATACTCTTGGTGATTGCCGCGACGAAATCAGCGCGCATCGGCGATGCTGGTGCAAAGATGGTGTCTTCACCGGTCGCGTCCGTAACCTTGACTTGCTCAACCCCAGCGATCTTTTCCAAAGCCTTGCGAATTTCCTCGCGGGTGTGGCCCGGGAAAATACGGCAATTCACATTAGCCGAAGCACGCTGCGGCAGCGCATTGGGCGCATGACCAGCGGTAACCATTGTCGGAACGCAGGTGGTGCCAACCTTGCCGACGTAAGACGGGTTGGCCTGCAACACTTTCAGCGCCTTCTTGTCTTTGATGTTCAGGGCAAAGGCCCGCATAGCTGCCGCCAGCTTGGGATCAGATTCAAACTGCGCCGCCTTTTCGAAATAGGCCTTGGTCAGATCGTTCTGCTCGGCCGCAAAGCGGTAGTTGCCGACATTCTCCAACGCTTTTGCCAGTTGCACGATAGCATTATCCGGGCGAGGTGCGGAGCTGTGGCCGCCGGGGTTGGTCACTTCCAGCTTGTAATCGTTGTAGGTCTTTTCGGCCCCCTGCCATGTCCAATAAAGCGGCTTGCCGGTCTTTTCATCGAGCGCTCCACCGCCGCCATCGATGTTGATCACCAGTTCGGCATCTTTCAGTTTTTTGGCGATTACCCGGGCACTGGCCATGGTGGTTTCCTCATCACCCGAAAACTCGATCACGATCGAACGGCGCGGCACATAGCCGGTACGGCGCATTTCGATGAGTGTCGATACAGCCATAGCAGCATCGTACTTCATATCGCTGGCACCGCGGCCGAAAAGGTAACCACCTTCAACCACCGGGGTGAACGGATCGCGCTTCCAGTCTTTGGGATCGGCCTCAACCACATCGAGGTGGCCCGAAATGACCAACGGCTTCAGGCTGGAATCGCTGCCCTTCCAGGTAGCGATGATATAAGCTGTGTCATTCAGTGTGGTGATCTCGATATCGTCGGACTTCCAGCCACCAGCCACCAGCGCATCGCGCACCGCTTTATTTGCATCGATCGTGCGGTTGTTCGGCCCGATGACCGAGCGGATAGCTATCAGCTGCTTGGCAAGGTCAAGCGTCTGCGCCTCGGCCTGCGGGTGGGCGACAGGCTCATCGGCCAGAACCGGAGTTGCAATAAGCGTTACGGTCGCGGCGATGATGGCGCGGCGGAAAAGTGACATTGGATCTGACCTTGGTTGAAACGCAGCGACTTGCTGACATTAGGGTAAGCGATCTTGCCGCACCTGCAAGCCCCGAAACCGAGTTTTAACGACTTGAGCGGTTGGGTCCCATGCGCCATGATGGCTCATAAGTAAGGGGCACGGCTGATGGATGAAGGGGCGGAAACGTCAGGGCTAAAGGCACGCGATGCCCGCCAAGTGAAAAGCGATGGCGCGCTGCGCGCCGCTATGCTGGCGCTGATTACCGGCCAATCCTACGAAAAGATCACCGTGCGCGATATCGTGGCCGAGGCCGGGATCGGTTATGCCACCTTCTTCCGGCATTATCCTTCAAAGGACGCTCTGCTCGATGCTGTGGCGGGTGAGGAAATTGTCGCTTTGCTGCAGATGACCGCACCTTTTCTCAAACCCGAAGACACATTGACCAGCTGTATTGCGCTCACCGAATATGTTGCTTCGCGCCGCGAGGTGTGGACGGCCCTGCTTACCGGCGGTGCTTCTGGTCACCTGCGCGAGCAATTCACCCGGCTGGCTGACGGGACATCGCACACTGATGGTCTAAGCAGCACATGGCTGCCGCATGATCTTGGCCTGATTTTCGGGGTTTCCGCCACAGTGGAAATCCTTGCCTGGTGGCTCAGGCAGAGGCCAGACTATCCGGCATCAAAGGTTGCGGAACTTCTGGACCGGCTTGTAGTTAGCCCAACTGTTGGCGCGGCAAATCGCGAATAGTTGCGCTAACTTAATACTTGAACGATAGGCGAGAGGTTATGAGCAATATCACTCCCGTCATCCTTTGCGGCGGCAGCGGCACGCGCCTGTGGCCGCGCAGCCGTGCCTCGAAACCCAAGCCGTTCCTGCCGCTAGTGGGCGACACCACGCTGTTCGAAGCGACCGCCGCGCGTTGCAGCGACCCTGCCACTTTCGCCGCCCCGCTGGTGGTAACCGGCACCCAGCACCTCGCCCATGTCGAAGCGCAGCTTCCGGGCGCGCAGGTGATCGTCGAGCCGAGCGCCCGCAACACCGCCGCCGCTATTGCGCTCGCTGCCTTGCAGCTTGATCCGCAAGACATCATGCTGGTTTGCCCGAGCGACCACCACATCGCCGATGGAGAAGCATTCACCCGCGCTGCCCAAGCTGCAGCTAAACTGGCGGCTGACGATTGGCTGGTATCCTTCGGCATCGAGGCGACTGCGCCCGAGACCGGCTTTGGCTATCTCCACCGCGGCGAAGCTATCGCGGCAAGTGGCGGCTACAAGGTCGCGCGCTTTGTCGAAAAGCCCTATCTTGCCCGCGCCGAGCAGTTCCTCGCTTCGGGCGAATATGCCTGGAACGGCGGCATCTTTGCCTTCCGCGCCGGAGCCTTCCTTGCCGAACTCGAAAGCCATCGCCCAGCCATCGCCGCAGCCGCCCGTAAAGCTGTGGCGGAAGGTCATGCCGATGGCGCGCGCTTCCATCCGGGGGCAGAGGCCTTTGCCGCAATCCAGAGCGAGAGCGTCGACTATGCGGTGATGGAAAACACCGCCCGCGCCGCAATGGTTCCGGCGGACATGGGCTGGTCGGACATCGGCAACTGGCAGGCGCTGCGCGATGCGCGCGCCGTTGATGCAGACGGCAATACCGTCGTTGGCAACGCCGAACTAGTGGGTTGCCGCAATGTGCTGGTCGAAAGCGACGGCCCGCGCGTATCGGTGATCGGGCTGGAAAACGTCATCGTCGTGGTCGATGGCGATGAAATTCTGGTCACCACTGACGCCGGAACCCAGCTAGTCGGCAAGCTATCAGGCGCTGTAAACCAGTGAGCGCAGTGCTGCCCACCCGCAGCGTTGCCAAGCCCTGGGGCCAGGACATCCTGCCCGCGCCTTTCATTGCCCCACCGGGCGAGCGCATCGGCGAAGTTTGGTTTGAACCACCTGTCGCCCTGCCACAGCTGCTGGTCAAATACATCTTCACCAGCGAGGCGCTGTCGGTCCAGGTCCATCCCTCTGACGCGCAGCTTCCGGGCCACGGTAAGGAGGAGTGCTGGCTGGTGATTGATGCCGAGCCGGGGGCCATGCTGGGAATCGGCTTTCGCGAGGCGATCGGTGAAGAGGGCATGCGCAAGGCCGCGCTGGATGGCTCGATCGAGAATCTGCTTGAATGGTATCCGGTAAAGGCCGGAGATTTCTTCTATATCCCGGCGAATACCGTCCACGCCATCGGCGCTGGTGTCAGCCTGATTGAGGTGCAGCAGACCAGCGAAGTCACCTATCGCCTTTACGACTATGGCCGCCCGCGCGAGCTGCACCTGGATGAGGGACTGGCCGTCGCCAAGGGCGCTCCGCATCCTGCGAAGTGCCGCACCCATCTGCCGGCCGAAGGTGAGACTGTGCTGGTCGATGGCCCGCTGTTCCGGCTGGACCGGCTGGATGCGGCTCCGAGTGCGAGTGTGTTGGCCCGATATGACGAAGCTCCACTGCTCGTCATCCCCCGCACAGGCGAGGCCCGCGTTCAGGGCGAGCTAGTCAAACCCGGCGAATGTGCCTTGGTGCCCGCCTTGGCCGATCTGCACTTCGATGGCGAAGTTCTGATTGCTCAGCCGGCTTAATCCAACAACACCCGCAGCGCCGATGGCCCGCGCTGCTCCAGTCCGCCGGTGATAAACGGCGCGGGATAGTCCGGATCGAGCCGCAGATTGGGGAAAGCATCCATCAGCCCGCCGATCCCGGCAATCATCTCCTGATGCGCAACATTGAGGCCCAGACAGCGATGCTGGCCGATGCCAAAGCCAAGGTGGTTCACCACCGGGCGGCGATAGTCATACCGCTCGGGGTGGTCCCAGCGCGAAGGATCGCGGTTGGCGGCGTTGAGCCACAGCTCGATCACCGCACCTTTCGGCATCGCCACTCCGGCCAGTTCGGTATCGTGCATGACCTCGCGGCAGAACAGGCCCGAATTCGAACACCAGCGCGCCGACTCCTCAATCGCCAGCGGCAGCAGCGAGCGGTCTGCGCAGACCTCGGCATATTGCTTGGGGTCAGACAGCAGGCCGAGCAGGGCAATGCCCATCTGCCGCCATGTCGTGCCGCCGCCGGCGATCATGATCAGGCGGGCGTTGAGCATCACCTCGCGGTCGGTCAGCTGGCGCACCGGCTCGCCCGGGAGCGCCAGTTCCGAGGCCATCAGACGCGAGATCACATCGTCAGCCGGTTCAGCCCGGCGCGCTTCGATAAGGGCGAACAGGATCGCTTCAACCTGCTGAGCCGCAGCGCGCTGTTCCTCAGGCGGGACGCGCCCCACCCCGCCGCTCTTCATCCAAGCCAGACGGAATTCGAGCGCGGCATCGCCCGAAAGTCCGATGGCTGTGGTGATGGTGTGCACCGGGAGCCGCGCACAGTAATCAAGGTTCAGATCGGCCGTCTTGCGCTGCTTCAGCCCAGCGACCAGTCGCTCGACCGCGTCATCGATCCAACCATGCCGCCACCAGACCTCGGCATTATGCTTGAGGAAGATCGGCTGCAGCGCGCGGCGATAGGCGCGGTGTTCCGGCCCGTCCATTTCGAGCACGCCCATCGATTTTTCCTCGGACGGGCTGGGATGGTGGACAATCCGCGAAGAAAAACGTTTCGAATCGCGCAGCACTTCCTCGCAGGAATCGAACGACAGCGCACAGAACCGCGGTTTACCAATAGCCAGCTTGTGCCGCTCATGCACCGGCAGGTTCAGCAGAGAACGGAGCGATCCGGCGTGGACCGGAGCCTGTGCCCTGAGCCGCGCGATGGCATCGGTCTGATCCTCAGCGACATAGTTGCCCATCGCCTCGGCCTCGCGGCGGATGTCGTAGAGCTCTTCGTAAAGCGGATCGTCCGCCAGCAGCAGGTCGCTCAATGTCTCAATCCAGTCTTTCAATTTCGCGTGTTGTTGCGGTCGAATAGTCAATCGGTCCTGAGCAGCAGCGCCCCATAGCCATAGCCACCGTTGCACACCGCGCTGACCTTCGCGTCTTTAACCTGCCGCCCGCCACCCCGGCCCCACAGCTGGACGCAGGCCTCATAAGTATGGCCGAAGCCGTGGAACCGCCCGCCCGAAAGCTGGCCGCCACCGGTGTTGATCGGCAGTTCGCCATCCAGCGCGATGCGCGTTCCGCCGTCCATGAAATGCCCCGCCTCGCCTTTGCCGAACAGTTGCAGTGCTTCTCCCCAAAGCCAGGTGTGAATCGAAAAGCCGTCATAGATCTGCGCGCAGCTGACATCCTTGGGCTTCAGATCGGTGCGCTGCCACAGCATCTCGCCGGCTTTATCCGCGGGTAGCGAGGTGAAATCGCCGGTGAAGATCCCCTGCCCCAGCCCGCCGAGCGCCA
>CANGBE010000035.1 GCA_947451875.1 Sphingomonadaceae bacterium
GGCGCCAATCCACTCACTGTGGCCAAGGCTTACCAGCAGTTCCAGCTTGACGGCTTGATCGAAGTGCAGCGCGGGGTAGGTATGTTGGTGGCGCAAGGTGCGGCGGAAAAGCTGCGGCAAAGCGAGCGCGCCGCCTTTCTGGCGCACGAGTGGCCCGCGATCCGCTCGCGCATGGACGTGCTGGGGATTGAGCTCAAGGACATTGCTGAATTGGTATAACTACCAATTTCGGAGTTGTTTGGATGGCTTTATTGCTGGCTATTCGGCTTTTGGCTCTGATACGCCGCCAAATTGGTAATTATCCGATAAACTGTCGTAAAACTTAAGATTGCGGTTTTTTGAAAGGTCTGGCAAATTACTTTTCGTAGTTCCGGACCCCGGTGGGGGGTCGCGTCCGGATCTTCGGAGTTCGCTGGTTTTTCCGGTGCGTTTTTCCGTAGGTAAGGGTTTCGATATGATCCGATCAGAACTGCTCCAGGCTCTTGCTCGCGAGAATCCCGAGCTCAAAGCCGAAGAAGTTGAGCGCGTGGTTGACATCTTCTTTGATGAAATCAGCGAGCGACTGGCGAAAGGCGGCCGGGTCGAACTGCGCGGCTTTGGCGCTTTCTCCACCCGTGCGCGCGATGCCCGTCAGGGCCGTAACCCGCGCACCGGTGATACGGTAAGCGTTCCCGGCAAGAAGGTTCCCTATTTCAAGCCCGGCAAGGAAATGCGCCAGCGCCTCAACGCTGACTGATCGCCTGTGGTAGATTAGCGCCGACACACTACTCACATGTTGCCGCGCACCGACCAATCTGCCAATCGCAGGTCATAGACGTGTGTCTTGCGGACGTGGCGGAATGGTAGACGCCGGGGACTTAAAATCCCCTGATCCTTGATCGTGCGGGTTCGAGTCCCGCCGTCCGCACCACTGAGTCCTAACTATCGGGACTAGCTCGGCTGACCTTTGAGAGCAGGTCGCTATTTGGCGCAGTTCCGCGGGATTTCGAGCCTGCTGCTTGAGGCCCTGCTTCCAGAGACGCGCGGAGTAGAACCCAAATCTCTCCGCGAATCGGTGCCAGTCTCGTTTGCAGAAAGACTGACAGCACAGGGTATTTGGGGGGTATTCAGGCGAAGCCGAGAAGGCGGCGCTGCTCTTGCCAGCATAGTGGCAGATTCGCTTCCAGCAGCTGCGTGATCGAAACCCCGATCGGCTGCCGACCCTGCAGGATTGCCGCGACGATGTCAGGCGCAAGACTTGAAACGGTGAGGTAGCGGGCCAGCCGGTTACGGCAGCGACCAGACATCCTGGCGAGGGCGGAGATGGTCTTGTCGGGATTGGCGATTGCAAGCTGCCGTGCTGCATGGGCTTCACGAATCAGGTTGATCAGCTTCTGGTCGCGATGACCAAGTTGAGCACCAGCGTCAGGTCCCGGAATCACCAGTCGCGACTGGCGACCATGCCATACCCTGGTTGCAGGGCACGTAAGCTCAATTGGATCTGGCTTTTCATCGGGTAGTGATTCGATGCCGAACGCTTCGGCCATCTCGCGCAGCTTGCGCTTTAGATCAGGATACGCCCTGAGCCCTTGCGATCTGGCGGTAGGCCTTCATTGGCTTCACACCTGAATCAATCAATTTTGAGACTGCCTCGACCGTTTCCTCAGCTGTTTGGCGAAGATTGTTTGCAAGACGGCGCATATCGCCGCCAATTTTGGTTCCACCTAAAACCTTGGCGCCGCGTTTGGCATGCTGGTCCCATTGGAATTTTATCAACGCCTCGGTGAATAGGCTGCCCAGTTCGAAGCCTTCATCGGCGGCAAGTGCTGACACGTGAGTGCCTTCTTGGGTGATCCTGCTGTTGACCTGTGAGAGAAGTAGATTGAGCCTTTGAGCATACCATTCCGGGTCTTCGCGCTCCTGCCAATTAGGGAAGCATGCTTGGCCAGCTTCGGCATGGCAGCACTGCACACGATTTTTGCCCGGGCAAGTCCAACTGCGTTCAAAGATTGGTGTAAACAGTTTCACGATCATGTCGCGGTTTTCAGTCCACGGCGCAGGCATGTTTGCAAGCAACTCAGGGTCGTTGAAGATGTTGAGTGAGAAACGGGTGGTTTCAGAAATGCCGCTACCGACCTGCTGAACCATAACCTTGTCAGCCATGTTGCCAAACATCTCGCGTTTGGCTTGCTCCATCTGATCGTCAATTTCAGGCATTATCATTGCCCCACTAACAGGCGCGATCGCACCTGATGCCTTCGTGATATGGGCCTGTTTTTTCGATTTTCAGCCCTGTTTTTCATGTTGGATGGGGTGTTCAATAACCACATGAAATATAGCGATAATTCTTTGGGGCCGGGCCGATTTCCGGCTCCCGGAACCTGTTCTTTGGCGAAAACGCCGAAATAACAGGCATAACAGGTGTGAGACTGGCCCGCTCCAGACTGCGTCGCGCACCATGTGGTCCTTAAATCCCGCTTTCGTCTGATTTCGGCATCCTTGATGGGTTCGCTTTGGCGCACTTCAAAGGGCTCCCAGACCTAGCGTTTGTGGCTGTGTTTGCCGAGGCGCACTGAGAAGAGCCAAATTCCAAGTGGATCTCGATTCCAGGCCTTCCCGATATATTTTCGCAGACAACAGGCCAGAGCGCTAACGTTCTGCGATGCGGCGATCGTGAAGGCACCGGGGACTTTCACAAAAAAAGCTTGGGCCGTTCCTGCCAAAACGCAACGAAGGTTAGAATACGAGGCCACTGGCCCAAAGGCGTTAATTCCCTGTCATAGCGCAGACATCAATACGTCACGCGAAATACATGAAGCGAGGGCACTGCAGCGCCGCGCTGCACTGCAGCATTGATAGCTAAAATAGGGGCCCAATGTGATCCGAATTTCCTCAAGCCTGACTGCAATCGCTTTTGTCCTTTTTGCCGCCGACGTCGCCGTTGCCGAAGATCTTCCGCAGGCAGCGACCGCCGATGCCGTCGAGTCGGCCACGACGATTGTCGTCACCGCCAAATCGACTCGTTCCGCAACCGCGATCCCGCAGTCGGAAATGCAGAAGATCTTGCCTGGCATCTCGCCGCTCAAGGCGATCCAGACACTTCCCGGCGTGCTCTACATCACGGCTGATCCATGGGGCTATAACGAGCAGAATGCCCAGATATTCATTCATGGCTTCGCCGGCAATCAGCTGGGTTATACGATGGATGGCGTGCCTCTGGGTGACCAGAGCTATGGCAATTACAACGGACTTTCGCCGCAACGCGCAGTAATTTCCGAGAACGTTGGCCGCGTGGTCGTTTCGACTGGCGCTGGCGATCTCGCCACGGCTTCGAACAGCAATCTTGGCGGCACAGTCGAGACCTTTTCGTCGGCTCCGCTCGATCACTTTGGCATTCAGGTTGCCCAGACTGTAGGCAGCTATGAAACCTCGCGCACCTTCATCCGGTTGGATAGCGGCGCCTTTGGTGCAGGCGGCGAAAATTCGCTTTATGTCGCCGGGGCCCGCCAGCACGCGCGCGCCTGGGACTTCGAAGGGATTCAGGGCGGCTATCAGGCCAACCTGAAGTTCGTCCATGACGGTAAGGGCGGCAAGCTGACGCTCTATTTCGATTACAACGATTTCAAGCAGCCGAACGAAGATGCCACCGTATTCTTCAAGCCTTCCGCCGGCGGCACTGCGACCGCTGTTCAGCTCTACACGCCCTACACCAAGCCGTTTTTCTATCCTGACTTCAACGGATACCGCACGACATACCTGAGCGCGCTCGGCAATTCACCAGCGACAGTTGGCAGCAATTACCGCAACTATTACTCAGACGCCCAGCGCACCGATTTCCTTGGTTATGCTCGTTATGATGCGCACCTTTCGAGCAAAATTGAATGGTCGACGACCGCCTATTTCCATCACAACGATGGTGCTGGCGTGGTCGCTGGGCCACTCGGGCAATCGATCACCACGGCCCAGCCCTATCTGGATCCCAACTATGCTACCATCCCCAGCAACTGCCGCTTTAGCGGCAACAACAACGGCGTTCTCCCTGCGGCTTGCACAGCTCTGACCGCCGCTGATGCAGCAGCTGCCGGTGCGGCGCTGGTTGCAGCGACCGGCGGTTCGGGGCTGATCACCCGCACGACTGAATACCGGATCGACCGCGGTGGGGTCATCACGGCGCTCAACTTTGACCTCGGCGAACACAAGATCGAACTCGGGGGCTGGTTCGAGCACAACAGCACCACCCAGTGGCGGCGCTGGTATGGCGTAAACGTCAACAAGCCCGAGCTTAGCACGCCCTATATCCGTCCGCTTGCCGCAGCCGCGCCGCTGTTCACCCAGTACCAGGGTGAAGCCCGGATCAACGAGCTTCAACTCCATTTCCAAGACACTTGGAAGGTGAATGACCAGCTGCTGATCCAGGCGGGTTTTAAGACGAGTGCGCAATGGGCCGAAGGCAAGTTCCCGGTTCAGCCCAAAGCAGGTTCGCTGTCCGGTCTCACCGGCGGCCTTCCCGAGGGCAAGATCAACACGCTGGAATGGTTCCTGCCAGCCTTTGGCGCTTCCTATGACCTGAATGGCCATGAGCAGCTCTATTTCAACGCCCAGAAGAACCTGCGCCAATACGCAGCCTATCTCGCCGGTGGTGGCGGCCCATGGTTCACGGGCAGCCAGGCCGCGTTTGATGCCTTCGCCACCCAGGGAAAACCGGAAAGCAGCTGGACCTATGAAGGTGGCCTGCGCACCAACCGCAACTTTGGTGATGGCATTAGTCTGCAGGCGCAGATTAACTACTACCATGTGGTCTTCAACAACCGCTTGCTGGCGATCTCGACCAACCCTGGAGGTATTGCTGGTGGCGGGATCACGGGCGGAACTTCGATCCTCGTGAACGTTGGCGCTGTCCACACCGATGGCGTCGACGCGGCCTTTACGCTGCATTTTGGCCGGACCTTCTCGATCTATAACGCGCTTTCGTACAACCTCTCTAAGTACCAGAGCGACTATACATCGACAGCATCGGGCATTGGTGCATCGACCGGAACCTGCATCGGCGGCTACCTCGTCACAGGCGGTGTGGTGCCGACTTGTGGCAAGCAGTTGCCCGGTACGGCCAAGTGGATGAACAAAACCGTCATGACGCTAAATGTCGGTCCGTTCGAGGCACAGGCGATTGGCGACTATGTCGGCAGCCGCTTTGCCACCTTCTCGAACGATGCCAGCGTGCCGTCGTACTTCTTGACCTCGCTGCGCCTTGCGGCAAAGGTACCGGAGAACGTGATCCCACTTCGCAAGGCCGAGATTTCGCTCAACGTGACCAACCTTACCGACAAGCAGGGCGTTTCAACGCTTTCGGTTGGCTCGGCCACGAACAGCTATTCGGCCTATCCGATCCCGCCGCGCCAGTGGTTCCTGACCCTGTCGGCGGCATACTGATGACCATGGGCGGAGCAACGCGGCGGTTTGTGCTGATGGGAGCCGGTGCTACGGCCCTCGTCGGAGGGAAAGCCTTGTCCGTCACCGTTGCTCCGCGCAAGCGCATAGAAGTGTTCGGTCACCGCGGGAGCTCTGCCCTGCGGCCCGAACACACGCTTGCCTCTTATGCAAAGGCGATTGCCGATGGTGCGGACTATATCGAGCCGGACCTGTGCTGCACCAAAGACGGTGTCTTGATCGCCCGGCACGAAAACAACATCGCCGGCACCACCGACGTTGCCCGCCGACCAGAATTTGCCGCGCGCAAGACGGAAAAGACAGTTGATGGCGTAAAGGTAGTAGGCTGGTTCGTTGAAGACTTCACGCTCGCCGAACTGAAGCAGCTCCGGGCGATTGAACGCCTGCCGCAACTGCGTCCGCAGAATGCCGCGATGGATGGGCAGTTTGATGTGCCGACATGGCAAGAGATCGTCGACTTCACCTCAGCCGAAGCGGCAACTCGCGGCCGGACAATAGGCCTGATTCCCGAGCTCAAGCACTCAACCTATTTTCAATCGATCGGCCTGCCGCTGGAAGATCGTTTCCTGCTCAGCCTGACGCAGCACGTCTATCTCAAGCAGGCACCGATCGAGATCCAGTCGTTTGAGATCGCCAATCTGCGCTACCTGCGATCAAAGCTAGGCAGTCCCGCCAATATGCGGCTGATGCAGCTTGTCGAACCGGGCGCGGGCAAACCTGCTGACGTTGTCGCTGCCAAGTCTGGGCCGAGCTATGCCGAGATGGTGACCCCGCTGGGCCTCGCCGAAATCGCAAGTTATGCTGATGTTGTTGCCCCGCCGTCCCGCGCGATTATTCCGCTAGGGCCGGACGGACGACTTACGCAGGCAACATCTCTGGTCAAAGATGCGCACAAGGCCGGCTTGTTGGTGCACATCTGGACTTTCCGCCCGGAAAACTATTTCCTCGCGGGCAATTTCAAGAATGCCAAGGGCGATGCCGCGCGCAACGAGGCGGGATCGATTGCCGAAATGCGCGCCTATATTGCCACCGGTATCGATGGGTTCTTCACCGACGACCCGGCGCTGGGGCGTAAAGCGGTTGCAATCTGAATCACGATAGCAGTCAGTGACTTTACGGTGCGCTCAAAAAGTTGGCGCAGGCGTAAGATCCAGAGTCTGCTCTGATGCCAAAGCGCCTAGCTATGGAGCGGCAGCAAAGCTTGCGCCGACTGCTGCTGCCGCGGAGCCAGTGCATCGCGGTTGCGTGACTGACGGCGTTTCGATTTGCACTACACTCTGCCCGCTTTGTGGATCACTCGGCTAAAACCCTATTGCGGCAGAGATCTCATCTGCGGCAGCGGATGCTTCGGTGATGAGCAGGCGCAATGCCTTTGCCGTGTCTTCCATAAGGCCGTCACCAATCGGCCGCTCGCCGTTGATAAACCTGCGCAGGGCCCGCTCGTCTATGCCCAGGCGCCGCGAGGCGGCAGTGGTCCCGCCAAACAGTTGGACGCAATAGGCAAAGTGTTCACTCCGCTCATGCATTGGAAAAGATGCAGCCATTGTTCCTCCTGTGTGCTCACTGGCATCGATCATAGGTTGTCTGGCGCATGAGGCAACACCAGCAAGCCCGCCATCGAGATCGTCGTCATGGTCATGGCCCCGCTTTGCAAGCGTGCCGCTAAAGTGACATTCCCCCAGCCACTTCGATGACCTGCCCGGTCACATAGCCCATTTGCGGCGAAGCCAGCGACACGGCCACGCCTGCGAAGTCGGCGGGCACACCAAAGCGTCGCATCGGCGTGGTTTGCTCAAGATAGGTGCGGACGTTTTCATCCGCCCGCACGTGCGCATTGGCAACGGTGCGCTGCTTACACTTTGCACCGACGTGTTCGACAGCAAGACGGTGGGCGCTGCGACCGGAATGGCGGGGACGATCGCCTGGATCGGCGGCATGTTGTTCACCCTGGTGATCGGCCAGAGCGCAGATACCTATGGCTATAACCCGCTGTTTGTGGCGCTCGGTGCGCTCGATATGGCCGGCGCGCTTGTGCTGTGGGGGATGCTGCGAGGCAGCAGAATTCAAGCGTAGGGAGCCGCCGCGTCGCGTGCCGGAATTGCACCGCTGCGCATTACGCACCATCCTGCCAGTTCGTGTCCGGCTTTGGCTGCATCGCTCACGCTCGCGCCGTTCAGTCGCGCCGCCAGATAGCCGCCGTTGAAGGCATCGCCCGCGCCGCTGGTGTCGACCGGGTTCAGGACTTGGGGTGGCGGCAAAATCGAGCCATCAGGAAGGCGGCAGCCAGATGAGCCCAATTTGACGATGGTCTCATTACAGCCGAGCCCAGCCCAATGTGCGGCGACGGCATCGGCATCTGCGGCATCAGATAGCAGGGCTTCATCCTCGAGCGTTGGCAAGCCGAAATCAGCGACGGCAATCGCGGCGTCGCGGGCAGTGCGGGCTGCTTCGACGCTATTCCATAAACGCGGGCGATAGTTGCCATCGAAGGCCACATGACCACCATTTGCCTGGACCAGTGAGGCAAGGCCGAGCAAATGCTGGCGCCCCGCTGGTGGCAGTATCGCCAGTGAAATGAGCGAAAAGACTAAGAGGTCCGCCCATTCCGCATTGCGCATCGCGGCATCCACCGCATCAAGTTCAAACATCAGGCGCGCGGCACTGGTATCCCGCCAATAGGCAAAGCTACGTTCTCCCGCTGGATCGGTTGAAATGGCATATAGTCCGGTGTTGGATGTGGGATGATCGAGCACGAGTGAGGTGTCGAGGCCTTCAGTTGCCCACTTGGCTTTCAAGTCCGCGCTCAGCGGGTCGGTGCCCAATGCGGTAAGGTAGGCGACATCGTGTCTGGCCCGGGCCAGGTGGATCGCGGTGTTCAGCGTATCGCCACCATAGCCCAGCTGCCAAGTCTCGCCCTTCCGGACGAGCTCCAACATGCCTTCGCCGATGACGACGACACGCCTTCGGCTGTGGATCATTCACCAGCTCCACATTGTCCCGTCTTCTAAACGGGCGACCGGAAGATAGGCGGGCTTGTAGGGGTATTTGGCGGCGAGTTTTTCGTCGATGTCGACGCCGTGGCCAGGAGTTTCGCCGCAGAACAGTTCGCCTTTTTCGAAACGATAGTCATGTGGGAAGACCGCGTCCGTTTCTTCGGAGTGGCGCATGTATTCCTGGATGCCGAAGTTGGGTACCCAGGTATCGAAATGCAGCGCACAGCCCATGGTGACAGGCGAAAGGTCAGTCGCGCCATGGCATCCGGTGCGGATCTGGTAGAGCGCGGCAAAATCGGCGATGCGGCGCAGGTGGGTGATACCCCCTGCGCCCACTACGGTGGCGCGGATATAGTCGATCAGTTGGTTCTGGATCAGGTCCTTAGCGTCCCAAACAGTGTTGAAAATCTCGCCCACGGCCAGCGGCGTGACCGTGTGTTGACGCACGAGCTTGAACGCTTCCTGATTTTCCGCCGGGGTGCAATCTTCCAGCCAGAACAGCTGGTAAGGCTCGAGCATTTTGCCCAGGTTCGCCGCTTCCTGCGGGGTGTAGCGGTGGTGGCCGTCATGCAGCAGGTGGTGATCGAAGCCGTAAGTCTCGCGCAACTTTTCGAACAGCTTGGGGACATAGTTCAGCGCCTTGCGCGTATCCCAACCAGTAACCGAAGGAAGCGAGGCGTCGGCTGGTTCGTAGAACAGCTTGCCGCGCCCAACGCCGTAGGCATCTTTGACGCCCGGCACGCCGGTTTGGGCGCGGATCGCCTTGTAGCCCATGTCGATATAGGCCCCTACCGCCTCGACCGTTTCGCCGATGTCGTTGCCATTGGCGTGGCCATAGACCATCACCCCATCTCTGCTGCGGCCGCCGAGCAAATCGTACAGCGGCATCCCTGCCATCTTGGCCTTGATATCCCACAGCGCCATATCGACCGCGGCAATCGCCCGCATTGTTACTGGCCCGCGCCGCCAATAGGCGCCCTTATAGAGATACTGCCAGATATCTTCGATTCGGCGCGGGTCCATGCCGATCAGGCAGGGGATCACGTGCTCCTCAAGATAGGCAACCACCGAGAGTTCGCGACCATTCAATGTGCCATCACCGATGCCATAGACACCCTGATCGGTCTCGATCTTGAGCGTGACGAAGTTGCGTCCCGGGCAGGTAACGATAACGCGGGCGGAAGTGATTTTCATGTGATTCCCAGTTCAATGCGAAATGGCCAATGCAAAATGCATGTGATAGACACTGCTTGACCAGATTAGCCTGTCCTGTCAAGATAATTGGTAAGGCCAAAAGGAAACAAGATGAGCGACGCACCAGAAAAGGGCCAGGATCGGCTCTATCAAGATCTCGCCCGCAGCCTGATGGATGAGCTGGCGTCCGGGCGTTATCCCGTCGGCGCGCGTTTGCCGGCCGAACGAGAACTGGCGACTACGTATAATGTGAGTCGTCCAACCGTGCGTGAAGCGATGATCGCGCTCGAAGTTCAGGGCCTGGTAGAGGTCAGGGTGGGATCAGGCGCCTATGTCCGCCGTCTGCCGGGTAAGGAAGACATTCCCGGTTTCAACATAACCGCGTTCGAACTGACAGAAGCGCGCCTGATCTTCGAAGGCGAAGCCGCTGCGCTCGCCGCAAGCCAGATCACAGATGATGAATTGGCCGAGATCGCGCGGCTGGTTGAAGCGATTGCGGAAGAGAACCTTGAAACCGACGGCGCCGAGCGAGCCGATCACGATTTCCACCTCGCGATCGCCAAAGCGACCCGCAACACTGCGATCTACAACGCGATCGAACACCTTTGGGAATTGCGCTCAACCTCGCCAGA
>CANGBE010000036.1 GCA_947451875.1 Sphingomonadaceae bacterium
CGCTTCTGGGGCAGGGGTTACTTCTCAACCACCTCCGGCAACATCACCGATGACATTATCATGGGTTATCTCGACCGACATATCCGCAAGGATGGCTTCAGCCCCTCCGCATGATCCTACCGGCATCAGACGGTAAGTCATTCAGAGAAATGGATTATTGCCGAGCGGGTTCCCTTAGCAATCTCGCCGCATCGGCCATCGCCTGATGCACCCGCGCCAGATCGTCCGGCTCGATGCAATAGGGCGGCATGACGTAGACCGTATTGCCGAGCGGTCGCAGCAGCAGGTCCCGGTCGCGGAAGAAGGCCGAGAGCTTGGGGCCAAGGCCTGACAGATAACCCTCACCTCCGCCGGTATAGTCCACCGCGATAATCGTGCCGCACTGGCGCGGATTGGTGATGCCGCTCACTTGCGCCAGCATGGCCAGCCCCTCGGCCTGCCGCTGCGCCAGCGTGGTAATCCGCTCCCGCACCGGCTCGTCACGCCACACGGCGAGATTGGCATTGGCGGCAACACAGGCAATCGGGTTCGCGGTGTAGCTGGACGAATGATAGAACATCTGCGCCCGGTCCTTTGACCAGTGTGCATCATAGATCGCCGCACTCGCCATGGTGACGGCGAGCGGCATGGAACCGCCGGTCAGCCCTTTGGCGAGGCACATCAGATCGGGCGTGATCTCGGCCTGCTCGCAAGCTGCCAGCGTGCCGGTGCGGCCCCAGCCGGTCATCACTTCGTCGGCGATGAACAGCACGCCGTGCTTCGCGCAGATCGCGTGCATTTGCGCCAGAACCGAGGCCGGATAGACCAGCATCCCGCCCGCGCCGAGCACCAGCGGCTCGACCATGAAGGCGGCGGCATCGCCTTTACGGCAGAGTGCCTCCAGCGCATCAAGCGTCGCCTGCTCGCGGCCCGCAGCGGGAAAAGGCACAGTACCTACATCGAACAGCAGTGGGGCATAGGACTGGTTGAACACCCCGCGCGCACCCACCGACATCGCGCCGATGGTGTCGCCGTGATAGGAATGTTCCATCACGATAATCCGGTGCCGAGGCTCACCTCGGTTAGCCCAGAACCCGAGCGCCATCTTCAGCGCCACTTCCACCGCCGTGGAACCGGAATCGGAAAAGAACGCGTAAGGCAGGCCGAACAGCTGCACCAGATCGCGCGCCAAGGCCTCAGCGGGTTCGTGGGTCCAACCGGCGAAGATCAACTGGTCGAGTTTGCCCGCCTGTTCGGCAATCGCCGCGACAATGCGCGGATGGCAATGGCCGTGCGTGGTCACCCACCAGCTCGAAATCGCATCGATCACGCGGCGGCCATCGGCGGTGTGCAGGATCGCGCCTTCAGCTCGCGTGACGAGCGGGATCGGTTCTTCAAGGCCGTGCTGGGTGAAGGGATGCCAGACGGGGGAGCGGGTCACAGATCGAAGCCTGATGCGAAGGCTTCGGCCAATGTGCCCGCATCCAGTGGCGCGATCCATGGCAGTCGGCCTAGTCGCAGCACTTTGCCAATCGCGCAGATCACCCGCTCGCTTTCGGCATTGCCCTTGCCGATGAAGGCTATTCCCGCGATCTCCACCCCGCGCGCGCGCAGCGCCTCGATCGAGAGCAGGCTGTGGTTGATCGTGCCGAGTTCTGTGCGCGCAGCGAGGATTACAGGCAGGCCCCAGCGGGCGAAGAGATCGGCGTAAAGCAGCTGATCCGACAGCGGAACCAGCACCCCACCCGCGCCCTCGATCACCAGCGGGCCTTCGCCATCGGGCAGGGTCAGCCGGGCCGGGTCGATCTTAACCCCGTCAATCGCTGCCGCCTGATGCGGCGAGCAGGCCGTATTCAGGCGATAGGCTTCGGGCAGGATCGCGTCAGGCCCCAAACCGGAAAGCCGCGCGACGCATTGGCTGTCGCTCTCGCCCTCAAGCCCTGCCTGCACTGGCTTCCAATAGCGCGCCTTCAAGTGCCCGGTCAGCGCGGCGGCGAGCACGGTCTTGCCGATGCCGGTATCGGTGCCGGTGACGACGAAACGGCTCACAGTGCCAGCTCCAGCGCCTTTGCCAGCCCTTCGATGTCAGGCAGGCCGGCGTTCAGCGTAATGACGATCCGCAACCGCGAAGTGCCTTCGGGAACCGTTGGCGGACGGATGCCGCGCACGTCATAGCCTGCCGCCTGCAGCTTTGCGGCGACCGCCATGGCGCGGGCATCCTCACCCAGCACCAGCGGCAAAACGGGCGAGCCGTGGCTCTTTGCACCGAATGGGGAGAGCAGGCGCGTTGCCAGAGCAATGCGCTCGGCCAAGGCAGCGCGCAGGTCATCACCCTCAGTCACAATCTTCAGCGCAGCGCGCACCACAGCGGCGGTCAGCGGTGATGGCGCGGTCGAAAAAATGAACCCGCGCGCCCGGTTGACCAGAAACTCGCGCATCACCGAGGGGCCGCAGAGCAGCGCCCCCTCGACCCCCAGCGCCTTGCCGCAGGTGTGCAGCGAGATGACGTTTTCGCGGTTCGGCAAGGTCGCCGCCAGCCCGCGCCCTTGCGGCCCGCAAATGCCGGTAGCGTGGGCTTCGTCGACCAGCAGGACGGCATCGTGGCGCTCTGCCAATGCCGCAAGTTCGGCCAGCGGGGCAAAGTCGCCATCCATCGAATAGAGCGATTCGACCGCGATCCACACTTGGCCCTTGTTGCCTGCATTGCGCCAGACGTTCAGCGCTTTTTCGAAGGCATCGGGATCGTTGTGCTGGACCAGCCGGTGCTCGGCCCGCGTCAGGCGCAAGCCTTCGTGCATTGAGGCGTGGACCAGCTCGTCCGCCAGAATCAGGTCACCGCGCTGCGGCAGGGTCGAAAGCAGCGCGGAATTGGCGGTGTAGCCGGTGGCGAAGAACAGCGCTGATTCCGCGCCGGTAAACGCGGCCATTTCAGTTTCGAGCGCCTCATGCTCCTCGCGATTGCCGCGCAGCAGCCGCGATCCGCCCGAGCCTGCCGCAACGCCGCTATCGAGCGCGGTGCGCGCAGCCTTTGCAAGGCGGCCCGAAGCAGCAAGGCCAAGGTAATCATTCGAGGCAAAATCGACGCCCTTGTCCGAAATCAGGGTGCGCAAGCGGCCCTTGGCGGCAAGCCGCTCAAGATCGGTGCGCTGGGCTTCAAAAGCCATGGCCGGTCAGTCCCGCGCCCCGAACAGCGCCGAGCCCACTCGCACATGGGTCGCGCCCAGCATGATCGCGGTTTCGAAATCGTCGCTCATCCCCATCGAGCGGCCCGTAAGGCCATGGTCCTCGGCCAGCTTGTCGAGCAGGGCGAAGAACGGCGCAGGCTCGATGCCGAAAGGCGGCACGCACATCAGCCCGGCGAGCGGGATCGCGGCGGCGCGGGCTTCGGTTAGCAGGGCGGGCAGCTCGGCAATCGCGCAGCCGCCCTTTTGCTCTTCGGCGCCGATGTTGACCTGAACGAAACACGGCACCTGCCGCCCGGCCTTGTCCATCGCCTTGGCCAGAGCGGCGACCAGCGACGAGCGGTCGAGTGAATGGATGCAGTCAAACAGCGCCACCGCCTCATCCGCTTTGTTCGATTGCAGCTGGCCGATCAGGTGGAGGGCAATATCGGAATTGGCCTCGCGCAGCGCGGGCCACTTTTCCTGCGCCTCCTGTACCCGGTTCTCGCCAAACACGCGCTGGCCGGCGGCTATCAGCGGCGAGATCCGGGTTGCCGGATGCGTTTTGCTGACCGCGATCAGGGTGATTTCGGACGCATCGCGCCGGGCGATCTTTGCCGCTTGGGCAATGCGGGCAATGATGCCCTCTAACAGGGAGGCTGGTTCGCTCATGCCGCGCTGCTATAGCGATGTCATGCCCCTGCGCCAGACCTTGATTCCGCCAATCTGGCTTGTGAGCGATGCCCGCAACGATGCCGGTCTGGAACAGGCGCTGGCCCGCCTGCCGTGCGGCTCCGGGCTGATTTTCCGGCATTATCATCTTCCCGAAGCCCCGCGGAGGGCGCGTTTTGAGGCGTTGAAGAAGGCCGCAAAGCTGCGCGGGCATTTGGTGGTGCTGGCCGGTGATGCGCGAAAGGCGCGAAGCTGGCGGGCGGATGGGGCCTATGGCGATGCCGCCAGACTGGCTCGCGGCCCGGCCTGCCTGCGACTCGTCACCGCGCATTCGCTGCGGGAACTGGGCCGGGCCAAGCGCGCCGATGGTGTTCTGCTTTCGCCTGTATTCATGACGCGCAGCCATCCCGGTGCAGGATCGCTCGGCCCGTTGCGTTTCCTGATGCTGGCGCGTCAGAGCAAGGTTCCTGTCATCGCGCTGGGCGGCATGACGGCAAAACGCTCACGGCGCATTCCGATCAGCTCTTGGGCAGCCATCGACGGACTCGTTCCGCAAAAGGTTCCCAAGCGTCATGAAAGCCGATAACGGCTGAGCCCATGCTTTCTATCGCCACTTGGAACATCAATTCGGTTCGCCTGCGCGCCGATTCTGTCGTGCGGTTTCTAACCGAGCAGGGGCCGGACGTGCTGTGTCTGCAAGAGATCAAGTGCGAGGAGCACTTGTTCCCGCACGATGCATTTGAGGCGGCGGGCTATACCCACCGCGCGGTGCATGGGCAGAAGGGTTATCACGGTGTCGCCACGGTCAGCCGCATTCCTTTGCGTGAAGTCAGCCGCAATGACTGGCAGGCCAATGGCGAAGCGCGGCACGTCGGTGTGGAACTGCTCGATTCGGGCGTGATGCTAGAGAATGTCTATATCCCGGCAGGCGGCGATATTCCTGATCGTGATGCCAACCCCAAGTTCGGTCAGAAGCTCGATTTTCTTGAGCGGATGACGCGCTGGGCGGACAAACTCGATCGCCCAACGCTGATCGTCGGCGATTTCAACATCGCGCCGCTGCCTGAGGACGTTTACGATCACAAGGCGCTGCTCAAGGTCGTCAGCCACACGCCGCTGGAGGTCGAAACGCTGGGCCGCTTTGCCGATGCCCACGGCTGGGTCGATCTGGGCCGCAAACACATCCCCGCGCCGGAGCGGAACTGGACCTGGTGGTCATATCGCACCTACTGGCAGGAGAAGGATCGCGGGCGGCGACTCGATCATATGTGGGCCTCGCCGGAATTGGCGGCGCAGTCCTCCAGCCACCGTTTCGTTGAGGAGACGCGCCGCTGGGACCAGCCGTCTGACCACGTTCCGCTGATCACGGAATTTGATCTGTGAGAGCCGCGCCCAAGAAGGTGGGCCGGTGAGAGCCACACGGCGTGTCGCGCTCGCGCTTGATGCGCTGCGCCACGGCTGGCCGATCGAGGTCGATGGCGTGCTGCGTCTGTTGCCTGCGGAGACCGGCTTTGGCCCCGGAGTTACCTCGCCGCGACTGCTGATTTCGGCTGCCCGCGCGGTGACGCTGAAACTTGCAAACCAGCGCGAGGCCGCCCAGCCTGATGCGCCGGTGCTGATCCGGGCGGGCGAGCCGTTTGATCTGTCGTCAGCGCGGGGGATTGCCGATCCGGCGCTCGATCTCGCCAATCCCTTCAAGGGGCCGTTTCTGGCTGAACATCTCGACCATGCGCGATCTGCGCAGACCGCGATGGAACTGGCGCGGCTGGCGGGAATCCTGCCAGCGTTCCTGATCGACCCAGCCGGCCCTGGCGAGGCGCAGGTGGTTTCCAGCAGCGACCTCACCGAATGGAAAGACCCCCGCCACCTTGCCATCGCCGCCCGTGCCCGTCTGCCTGTTTCAGCCAGCGAAGACGCGGAAATCATCGCCTTCCGTTCGGCGGATGACCTGCGCGAACATGTCGCGCTGGTGATCGGCGAGCAGAACGGCGATCGCGCCCCGCTGGTGCGGTTGCATTCGGAATGCCTAACCGGCGATATTCTCGGCAGCCTCAAATGCGATTGCGGGCCGCAGCTCGATGCCGCGCTGCACGCCATGGCGCATGAGGCGCGTGATGGTGGTTGGGGCGTGCTGCTTTACCTGCGGCAGGAAGGGCGCGGGATCGGCCTGATCAACAAGCTGCGCGCTTATGAGCTGCAGGATCAGGGGTTTGACACGGTCGATGCCAACAACCGGCTCGGCCTGCCGACTGAGGCCCGCGATTTCCCCGTGGCGGCGCGGATGCTGAACCTGCTTGGCGTTTCTGCAGTCCGGCTGATGACGAACAACCCGGCCAAGGTCTCCGCGCTGGAGGCCGAGGGGGTCTCTGTGGCAGAGCGAGTGCCGCACCAGTTGCCCGCTAACCCGCACAATGAACGCTATCTTGATACCAAGCGGGATCGTTCTGGGCATTTACTCTAGTTCAGCGCCGCTCAAACCGCTTCAAACCCGGTCCGAGCGTATTCGCGCCAATGGCCAGCGCCTCTCCGGTCCAGTCGGCCACCCACGCTGTCTCACGGTCCAATCCGGGAACGAGCCGGGCATCATTGCCCTCAATCGTCAGGCCGGCCGAGCGGTTGGTCCGGCTTTCGGCACCCACCGCGATGAAGGCCGAGTAATTCTCTTTCTCACGGCCCTGCACGAACAGGTTATTGGCGATCCGTCCTGTGGCTCCGGCGGGCAGGTCGATCATGTAGTTGGTCCACTTTCCGGCCGAATCGTCAAAGCTGTTGGCCAGCACCGCGACCCGCGCTGCGCGGCTTTTCAGGTAATGCCCCCCGCGCCCGATCTCGAAGCGGCTGCGGGTTACGGTGAGCGCACCAAAGCCGTTCACATAGATCGAATGGGCACAGCCCGCGCTGAATTCGCAGGTGCCGAGCCGGGTGAAGGTGCTCTTGTCGACGGTGATCGTGCCTTCGGGATCATCGGCAGAGAGAATGCCTTGCTGGCTGTCGCGAAACCAGCTTTGCGATACCGAGATGCGGCCGTGCTCGGCGCGGATGCCTGCACCATTGCCGGAGCTGGAATGCTCATTGGCAAAGACCAGCCCCTCAACATTGGTCGAGCGTCCGCGCAGCACCAGCCCGGCCTTGTCTTCGCAGGCCTCGCCCTCAAGTGAACTTTGGCCCGGAACTTCGGCGACAAAGGAAACGTCTCCCTCGGTCTGCACGGCGCAGTCGGCATAGCGACCCGGCGCAATGCGGATCGTCCCGGAGCCGCCGCCGATGGCATTGACCGCATCCTGCAATCGCGAGAACGAGCGCCCGCTTTCGGCGATGGTATAGGGCGCGCGGCCCTGAGCCGAGAGCGTTGCTGGAACCAGCGCGGATGCAGCAAGAGCTGCGGCGAAAGCTAAGCGGGCCTGTTTCATGGCGGCTGTCTTAGCGCGCTGCCGTTAACAATGGGCGAAGCTGTTTTGTGCCGTCCCGCTCAGGCACAGGAGCCTGCGAGAACCTTTCAATCCTTACCCCAGCGCCACTTCCACCCGCCACGGGTCTTGGCGGCATAGAGCGGCAGGGGGATCAGCACTATGACCAGCGCATAGACAGTATAGGCAGGCTGACTTTCCCTCATCAGGGGCAATCCGGCAAGGGCCACGCCAACGTGCACCGCGACCATGACCCAGCCTTGCCAGGCAATCGGCGGACCCGAACCATAGCCATAGGTCTTGGCTGCGAACCAGGCGCCATCATCCTTGTTGCTATCCATTGCTGCTCTCCTTGGGTGGCCTGCCCCGGCGGACCGGTTCGGCAGGCGCAATCTTGATCCCCCGGCGGCCGAGCGCCTCACGAAGCAACACTTCGATTTCGACATTGACCGAGCGAAAATCGGTCGCCGCAGCCCGCTCCAACGCTGCGAACAGCGCCGGATCGAGCCGCAGGGGAAAGGATTTACGCGCCGGAGGAGCCATGGGTTTTACTGATACAGCGAGCCGGCGTTGACCACGGGTTGGGTATCGCGCTCACCACAGAGCACGACCATCAGGTTGGAAACCATCGCCGCCTTGCGCTCGTCATCAAGGTGGATGACGTCCTTTTCCGAGAGCATTGCCAGCGCCATCTCGACCATGCCGACCGCGCCTTCAACCATCGTCTTGCGCGCGGCAACAACGGCTTCGGCCTGTTGGCGGCGGAGCATGGCACCGGCGATTTCCTGAGCATAGGCAAGGTGGGTAAAGCCGCATTCGTCCACCGTGATGCCAGCAAGCTTGAGCCTTGCGATCAGCTCGGTGCGCAATTCCGCACCCACCTGATCGTGATTGCCGCGCAGATCGTTGACCTTGCTCTTGTCAGAAATCAGATTGTTGGCACGAACCGAAATCTTGGTCTTGTTCATCCACGGCCAGACCCAGCGCAGCCCGGTGTTGCGATCCGATCCGCGATAGGAACCAAACAGGGTGATTGCGGCGCTCTGGTTGGGTTGCAACATATAGAAGCCGGCCGAAATGATCACCAGAGCTAGCGCCATCAGCCCGGTGGTTACGACAAACGGGAATATCTCGCTTTTATCCGGATGCGATCCGGCCATGGCGATGATCCGGGCTACGGTCAAAGACAGCAAAGCGATAAAGGCAATCAGCATGAGATAGCCGCTGGTGCTCCAGGCACCGCGTTCTTGGCTGGAATTCATTACAGGATGCGAATCGGACATGGGTAGTTGCTCCCCTAAAAGTGATATCAAATTAATATCGCTTTTAAGGAGGCCGTCAAGCCGGAATTTGATTTCCCAATTTATCTTGGTTTTCGGTGCTCAGCTTTCACCCAGCGCACGGTGCCGGTGCTGGCGCGCATGACGACCGTGTGCGTGGTCATGGTGCCGTCCTTGCGGCGTTTCACGCCGTCGAGCAGCGATCCGTCGGTCACGCCGGTGGCTGCGAAGATGCAGTCACCCTTGGCCAGTTCGTCGCGCAGGTAGATCTTGTTGAGATCGGTGATCCCCCACTTGCGGGCACGGGCCTTTTCGTCGTCGTTGCGGAACAGCAGGCGGCCATTGAACTGGCCACCGACGCAGCGCAGCGCAGCGGCTGCCAGCACGCCTTCAGGCGCGCCGCCGCTGCCCATGTAGAGGTCAATGGTGGTGTCTTCGTTGGTTACAGCGATGACGCCAGCTACGTCGCCATCGCCGATCAGTACCACTCCGCAGCCCAGCCCGCGCAGTTCGGCGATCAGGTCAGTGTGGCGCGGGCGATCGAGCACGCAGACGATGATGTCGCTGGGCTCAACACCCTTGGCCGCGGCAACAGCCTTTACGTTTTCGGTCGGGCTCTTGGCCAGACTGATAATGCCATCGGGATAGCCGGGGCCAACCGCCAGCTTTTCCATATAGACATCGGGTGCATTGAGCAGGTTGCCCTCTTCGGCGCAGGCCAGAACAGCCAGAGCATTGGGGCCAGCCTTGGCAGTGATCGTTGTCCCTTCCAACGGATCGAGAGCGATGTCGATCTTTGGGCCGGTACCCTGGGCGCCGCCAACTTTTTCGCCGATGAACAGCATGGGCGCTTCATCGCGCTCACCCTCACCGATTACCACCGTGCCGTCGATTGCCAGTTCGTCAAAGGCCAAACGCATTGCCTCTACGGCGGCGTGATCGGCAGCCTTTTCATCACCGCGGCCAACCAGCTTCGCTGCGGCAATGGCGGCAGCTTCGGTAACGCGAACCATCTCTAGCACGAGAACGCGGTCTAGGACCTGACTGGCGGGTGTAGCATTACTCATGGCGGAAAATTCGATCCTTCGCATAGATAAGTGACAAAAGCGCTTAGCTGTGGTCACCGGTACTGTCGAGTATAGTCAGGTGACGTCAAGGTTATTACAGGCATGTGCAGGGAATGCGGTGAAAGGGAATTGATCTAATGTTTGCGCCACGCCAGCCTTCCCGGCCGGCTATAGCTTTTGCTAAGCTGCTTTCCGCAGTGCTGCCCATTGCAATACTGCTTGCAGCTTCGGCAGCCCCGGCACAGGATAAGCCCGCAGCGAAGGGCAACGGCGGCGATGATGGGGCCATAACCGAGCCTATCGACCTTACCGTTACCCTGAAACCAAGAAAGCGCTGCGGTACTTTCGATTCGCGCGGTGAAATTGTTGTTTGCGGCGTCGATCGCGGCGAGGATCTGAAAGTCCCCGGCAGCGCTGATGAGCCTGGATCCCATCAAAGTCTGTATAATGGTGTCCCGCAGGCCCCCAGTGTCAGCGGTCTGGCCGATTGCAGTGTAAAAAAGTGCATCGGCATCGGTAAAGCGCCGCCAAAGATCTTTATCATAGACGTGAAATCACTGCCTGAAGCGCCCAAGGGATCGGATGCCGAGAA
>CANGBE010000037.1 GCA_947451875.1 Sphingomonadaceae bacterium
CCTTCGGACTCGCGCTTAAGATCGCCGTCATCGGCATCGAACCAGTTGAGGAAAGCGATGATGCTCGGCGTATCGCTCATGGCGAAGGTGTGCGCGGCATTGAGCAGTTCATCGATCGGATCGTTGGCTTCAAAGCCCAGCCGCGCCACCAGGCGTTTGCGCCCCTGCCACGGCCCGACCAGCAGCCAGTGCAGCAGCGCCTGCGGCGGTTGATAATCGGCCCTGCCCAACAGCTCGAGTAATTGCGCCACGGCAACCTGCACATCAGGCTCACGTGAATTGCGAAGATAGAGCCACAAACTATTGCGGTCTAAGGCATAGCCATGTTCGAGCAGTTGCTCCTGACTCCAGCCGATCAAGGGCGAAACCAGCAGCGCGGCAAGGTTCAGATCGTCAAACGGCTGCACAGCAAAGCGCAGCGCGGCGACAATATCCTTCACCGCCAACGGCGCGCCCAGCCGCAGCCGATCCACACCGGCAACCGCTACGCCCGCTGCATGAAGCCGCGCGACAATCAGCCCGGCCAGCTCCTTGCGTCGCCGCACCAGCACCATGACGTCGCCCGGACCGGCGCGGCGGTGGCTGCCCTTGATCAGCGGGAAGCCGTTATCGATCCACGCCTTGACCTGCCGCGCGATGCGGTTCGCCAACTGGCGATCGGGGCGCGAGAGCCAGCCTTCCTCGCCTTCATCGCCGGTTTCAGATTCGCCGCCGCTGCCATCGTCTTCAAGCCCCACCGGCTGCCAGAAGGTGACCAGACCCGGCCGGTCCTGCCCCTTGTGCGGTTCCGGCTTTTGCTTGAGCCCCAGCCGCTCATAACCGATATGCTCGGTCGCCCGGTCAACGAAGCGCAAGATATCGCTGGCCGTGCGGAAGGACTGGTTGAGGAACGGCTCCTGCAGGGTCCGCGCGTTCTTCCCGTCGCGCAGCGCCTCGCGGTTTTCGGCAAGGCCCAGCATCTGCCGCCGCACCTGTTCGCGGGCGAGCTCGAAATTCTCGGGGCTGGTCCCCTGAAAGCGGAAAATCGCCTGTTTGTAATCACCAACCACAAACAGCGTGCGGATGGCATCACCGTGCTGGCCTTCACCGGCGAAGAAATCTCCGGTCAGCGCATTGATGATCTGCCACTGCGCGGCATTGGTATCCTGCGCCTCGTCAACCAGAACGTGGTCAAACCGCCGGTCAAGCTTGTAGCGAATCCATTCGGACAGCCCCTTGCAATTGAGCAGGTCTGCGGCCTGCCGGATCTGATCATCGAAATCGATCAGCCCCTCACGCGCCTTCGCCTCGTCCCAGGCTCGGGCAAAGGCCCGGCCGAGTGTGAGCGCGGGGGTGAGGTAGTCGGCGAGCTGGATCAGCATGCGCTGGTCGCGAATCGCGGCGATGCAGGTGCTTACCCGCTCGATGGCATCGGCGTAGGCGGGATCGAACTTGCTGACATTGGCGAACTGCGTCGGCGCGCCGTTGCCCTTGTTGAACAGTGCCAGATAGAGATCGTCGATCCCGGCATAGCGCGATTGGGCGCTGCCGGTGAGCCAGACGGCGATTTCACCGGCCATGGTCAACCCGGTTGGCTTGCCCCATCGGCCCAGTATGCCCGCGCAGTCGCGCAGCGATTGCAGGTCAAAGGCGGGCGCGTCGCAAAGGTCCGGCAGGTCTGCCTCGCTGGCATTTCCATCCAGCCCCAAAAGGCGATTGACCTGCGGCCGCAGATTGCCCTGCGCCCATGATCCCGGCCCGAACCATGCCTCACGCGCACCGGCGCAGCGTTGTAGATAGCGTTCGACATCTTCGGGCTTCATCCGAAGAGTGAGCATTTCTAATGCACTTAGAAGCTCTTTATCATCCTGCTCCTCAGCATCGAGCAGCAGCGCGGAAAGCACCTCGCGGCTGAGCAGCGCCCGGTCGCGGTCTTCCATCGCGCGCGTGCCGGGGGCGAGCCCCGCTTCCTCAGGGAAGGCCGCCAGCAGCCACTGGGCGAAGGCATGGATTGTATCGATCCTGAGCCCACCGCCCGGGCAATCAAGCACCGAGGCAAACAGCGTGCGCGCCCGGGCACAGGTTGCGGTATCATTGCGCGCACCAATCGCCTCGAGATCCTTGGCCAGCGCCAGCTCCGGCATTCGCACCCAGTTCGCCAGCACCTCGTTAACCCGCACCGCCATTTCGGCCGCGCCAGCCTTGGTGAAAGTCAGGGACAACACCTGCGAAGGCGATGTACCCTCGGTCAGCAGCAGCCGCAGCACCCGCGCCGAGAGCACCTGCGTCTTGCCGGTACCCGCCGAGGCGCTGAGCCAGACGGTTTCGGCCGGATCAACCGCTTCGCGCTGTTGGCCTTTAAGGGGGTGGACCTCGCTCATTCGCCGCCCTCCCCGCGAGCCTGCCACTCGTCGAGCCGCATCAGCTGGTCATAATCGGCATAGCTCGCGACATCAGGATTGAGCCGAGCCTTGAAAGCCTCATCGCCCTTTATCCAGCGATTTATCGCATCTGCGAGGTAATATTCTGTTTTATCGATGAATTCTTCGCGCGGTATACCGGTTTTCTTCTTACCTTCCAGCACAGGCTCGGACCGGAATCCGAAATTTCCGCTCTTGTCCTTTGACAGCGACCAGTACTCGAAATGCGTCGGCTCCCCGGCCACCCCGGCGAAAGCCCCATCGCGTGCCATCAGCGCGATCAGGCCGAGCTGAAGGGTAAAGCCTTCCTGCACCATACGCGATGTAGGCGCAGTCCCGGTCTTGTAGTCGACCACGGCAAGGCATTCATCGGGCAGCATATCGATCCGGTCTGCGCGGCCTTTGATCTTCACGCCTTTGTAGGTCATCTCGCCCTTGGTCTCGCTGGCGATGACCCGGCGGCCTTCACGCTCGAGCGTGGCCACTTCATCGGCGATCCAGTCAAGCGCCCGCACCAGCCGCGGCCACCACAGCCCGCGCACCAGCGGGTGGGCGCTCATCTTTTTCAGCTCTGTTTCGGCGATGGAATGCAGGCTCTCGCTGCCCTTGTGCCACTTCTCAAGGATTGTGTGGACCGCCGTGCCCTTCCACGTCGCAGTTGGTTCGGCATCGATTGCATCCAGCTTGCGCAGGCCCAATATCTCGCTGGCGTAGAACTGGTAGGGATCACTGCGCAGCCGATCGAGCCCGGTCACGGCAATCGCGACATCGCGCTGGGCGGCGCTGGGCTTAGGTTCGGGGCGCGGATGGGCGGGACCTAGCTTTGGCTCATTGAGCTGGCGCGCGAGCTTGGGTACACCCTCCTCGACATGCCGCTTCAGCAGATCGGCCCCCAGCATAGCGCGCACCCGCAGCACGAAGCGCGAGGGGATCGCCGGACCTGCGGCATCACGATTGGCATAGCTCAGCACCACCTCAGGCGCACCAAGTGCAGCCGCAAGATCGTGCGCGGCGAGGCCGATGCGGAAGTCACCGCCCGGCACGCCCAGCGCCCGCAGAACAGCGGGGGCGAGCAAGGCATCGGGCGTCGGCGCGGCAGGCCAGGTACCTTCCACCAAACCACCGCAGATCACCAGATCAGCACGGCTCATGCGTGCTTCGATCAGGCCGTAGATGCCGATGCGCGGATGACCACCCCACGGCGGGCGAACGGCAGTGCGCTCCATCGCATCGCGCAGCGCACTGGAAAGGCCCTCTGCATCGATGGGGGTTACTTCCACTCGCGCCGCCTGACGCAGGTCTTCGATGAAGGCAGCCAGAGCGCGCCCGTCCGCCCCACCCCAGACCTTGCCGCCGCTGATCGCTTCGGCTGCTGCGCTCAGGACATCGATGGCGTGATCGAGCGGCACCGCCTCGCCCAGCGTCACCAACGGTTCGAGCAGGCCTTCGACTGCCTGCCACCATTCGCTGATGCCCTTGTGCCGCTCCTCCAGCTTGGTGATCTTCTCACACAAGGGCTCCAGCCCCGGCGCCGGTCGCGGACCGCGAAGAGCCAGATCAAGCTGGCGGACATGGTCGAGCCAGTCCGCGCGGCCGAAAGCCTCTCCCGCAAGGGGATGGCCGAGCAGGGCGAGCAAAGGCACCGGCGAGCAGCCACTGCCCGCAACTTCGGCGAGTTGCAGCAGCAAGCGCCCGGCCAGCGTCTGCGGCAGCGGTTCGCCCGCCGTATCGTCTGTATTGATCCCCCATCGTTCCAGCTGCGCGATCACCCGCGCGGCCAGTTCGCGATCCGGCGTAATCAACGCCACGCGCCGTTCCGGCACTTCCAAAGCCTCGCGGATCAGCAGCGCGATGGCCTGCGATTCCTCGCCCGGATGAGCGCTTTCCATCAGCCGCACGCCCGAAAGGCGGCGCTGGTCAGCTTCCAGCTTGACCCAGCTGGCGCTGGCGGCGGGCGGCAGGAACAGGTTGGAGATCGCCTTGCTGCGTTCGGGCGGGGCCGCGCCCATGCCCGCGCGGTGCCACGGTTGCACCTCATCGCGCGCCACGCCCATGCGGTTGAGCAGCAGCTTCAAGTGATACTGAGGGTGGGTGAAGGCATCCTGCTGGCCAAACGGCGCGCCGCCAGCCTCCTCGGGCATGCCCGCCTGCCCCAGCGCGTCCCATACCTGCTGGTCGAGCGCCAGATCAAGGTCGGGCAGGATCACCGCCCCGCGCGGCAGTTCCGACACCACGCGCAGCAGCCGCGCCAGCGCAGGCGAGGCACTGGTGACCCCGGCGGCGACAATCGGGTGTGGTGGCGGTGTCTCTTTCCAGCGCCGTGCAGCATGATCGAACAGCGCATTGCGCCGCGCCGGGGCATCAAGCTCTCCGCGCTCCGCCAATTCAGCAAACCATTTCGCCTGCACGCGGGCGAAAGTGAGGATCGAGCTTTTCCAATGCTCGGCTTGATCGCCGACAACATCGATCACCCGGTCCTGCAGCAGCTCGTCCGGCGCAATGCCCTCAACCAGCAACCTGTCGATCGTGCGGCCCAGTTCAAAGGCCTGCCGCAGCAAGGCAGGGCCTTGGGGCGCCTTGTCACCGAGTTCCTGCCCCAGCAGAGTAGCCAGCCGCAACCAGCGCCGGGTCGGATCAGCGGCGGGGGCAATCTCTGCCCCTGCCCCAATCGGATCGAGCAGCGAGCCCAGCGCCTCGTCCAGATCAAGGTCACCCACCATGACCATGCGCGGCAGCAGCATGCCGGTGGCCGCGCCTTCGCGCCCGGAGTGGCGGATGAAAGCCTCGGTAATCGTCCGAGCCGCGCGCTGGCTGGGCAGCAGCAGGGTCAGCCGGGCAAGGCCGAGATCGCCTTCGGAATAGCGCGGCCCAAGCCCCGCCACCAGCGCATCAGCAAAGCCGCGGTGCGCGGCGATCGAGTAAATCTGGGGTCCAGGCCGTTCAGGCACCGGCGAGTGCCGACTCTGTCATGGAAATCGCCGCCGGATAGCCGACATCGAACCAGCGCCCGTGGTGGACGATGCCGAAGCAGCGCCCCGCGGCGATCGCACGGTCCCAGAACACATTGGTTGAGAATACCTCTGACGGTGGATCGGCAATGATCCGCTTGGCCATCAGCTGAATGCCTGTCCAAACATAGGGGCGCGCGCGCTTTGGACCTTCGCGCGAAATCCGGCCTTCAACAGATAGGTCAAAATCTCCAGTGCCCTGGGTGTTGCCAGCCATTTCAGTGGGGACCAGCAACATCAGCACGTCCATCGAATCGGCATCCCAGGCATCGGACATACGGCGCAGGGCATTCTCGCCAACATCACTCCACCAGTTGTCGGCGTTAATGCAGAAGAACGGATCATCAGCGATCAGCGGCAGCGCCTGCACCAGCCCGCCGCCGGTATCGCGCAGCAGCGCCCGCTCGTCAGAAATCTGCACATCGAGGCCATGCGAATTGTGGGCAAGATGCGCCTCGATTTGATCGGGCAGGTAGTGGGCATTGACGACCACTTTGCCGACCCCGGCTTTGCGCAGATGATCAAGCACGTGATCGAGCAAGGTTGTCCCAGCCACCGAAATCAGGGGCTTGGGACAGTTGTCGGTCATCGGGCGCATACGGCTGCCCAGCCCTGCAGCCATGACCATCGCCGTATCTGTAACGAGCGCAGGTTGGCTCACGGGTTCCACTCGCCTCCCAAGGCAGAGCGGAGATCAGCAGGCACGTTTTCATCGAACCAGCGAGCCACAGGTGCAAGCGCCGGGTGCGCCAGATCACGCTCCATTGCTGCCCAGACGCGGGGAATCATCGCCAAATAACGCGGCTTGCCATCACGCTTCCACAGGCGCACGAAAATGCCGACTATCTTGGCATTCCGCTGTGCGCCCAGCACGGCGTAGTCGGCGAGGAAGTCCTTCTTCCCCGGCCGTTCACCCCAATAGAGGTCGATCATCTCGGCCTCCAGCTCGGGCGAAACATCGCGGCGGGCGTCCTGCAGCAGCGAGACCAGATCATAGGCCGGGTGACCATTCAGCGCATCCTGAAAATCGAGCAGTCCCTGCTTTTCCAGATCGCCGAGCAGCATGATATTTTCAGCGTGATAATCCCGCAGCACAGTAACGCCGGGTCTTTGACGCGCGAGTAACGGCGCGAGAACTTCATCCCATGCCGCAGTCCAAGTCCGCCCATCGACGTAGAGCCCGCGCGCAGGGACATACCAATCCACGAACAGCCGCGTTTCCCGCTGGTATTCCGCCATGCCGTAATCGGTGAACGGCCCGGGCGGTAACTGATGCAGTTTGAGCAGCGCAGCGATCGCGGCGGCATAGACTTCCCGCTCATCTTCCGGCCAATCATCGACATATTCGCGCATCCGCACTGTACCGAAATCCTCAAGCAGGATCAGCCCGCGCGCCGGATCAGCGTGAAGGATGCGCGGCGCGCGCAGGCCGTTGTCATCCAGCCAGCGCGCGGCGCGCAGGAAGGGGGCGACATCCTCTTCGGGCGGCGGGGCATCCATCAACATGGCTGCCTTTTCGCCTAATGCCACGCGGAAATAGCGGCGGAACGAGGCATCGCCCGCCAGTGGCTCGACCACAGCTTGCGCCCAACCGGCCGCGGCAAGGAAGGCTTCGAGGCCATCCGGAAGTTTCACGTCCATAAGCCCCGCTCTAACCAATCTTTTCCTGCAACTACAGCGGCAATCCGCCCCTCTCCCCATGTTTCGAGATGGAGCGACAGACAACCCGGCTCATGGGAAAATCCGCCAGCACTTTCGGGCCATTCGGCGATAAGCGCAGCACCCTGACGATAGTCGTCCAGACCAAGCTCATGAACTTCCTCCGGATGCTTCAGGCGATAGAAATCGGCGTGAACCAGCGGCAGGCGCAGCGCGGGTGGATCATAGGTTTCGATGATGGCAAAGCTGGGAGAAGGCACCTCGCTTTCATGGCCCAGTGCAGCGATAATCGCCCTGGCGAGCGTCGTTTTTCCCGCACCAAGCCCGCCCGACAGCGCAACCACGTCACCTATCAGCAAGGCATCGGCAATGCGGCGGCCAAGGCTTTCCATGGCAGCAAGATCGGGCAGTTCTAGCCTCACGGCAGCTCGACAATCGCGGCGGTCCCTTGTCCAGGTTCAGACAGCAGATCGAGCTTGCCGCCGTGGGCGTCGATCAACTGGCGCGCCAGTGGCAGGCCAAGTCCCTGCCGCCGCTCCAGCGTCGTGCCGCCGGGGCCAACCTTTACCCCGCCGAGCGCTCGGGCGAGCGAAGTAGCGTCCATGCCGGGGCCATTGTCCGAAATAACGATCCGCGCCTTGCCGCTTTTCAGCCTCGCCAGTTCGACCAGAATGCGCCCGCCGCGCGGGGTTGCGGCAATGGCATTGTCAAGCAGATGGCCCAGCGCTCGGCCCAGCCGCCGCTTGTCTCCGGTCACCCGTCCCGATAGCTTGTCGCCACGCAGATCAAGCGTGATCTCGCCCGCTTTGATCCGGCCCGTTCGCTCTTCCACTAGCGCTGTGATGAAAGGCAGCAGCTCGATTTCATCGCTGGCGAGCGGCAGCATTCCCGCCTCGCTTTGCGAAAGATCGAGCACGCTCTCGATCTGTTCGCCCAAGCGGCCAACCGAAGTGAGAATGTCCTTGATGTATTCCTGACCCGATGCATTCAGATCGCCGCCAAGACCTGCCTGCAGCAGTTCTGCAAAGCCGCCAATCGCGTTCAAGGGATTGCGGAATTCGTATGACATCGAGGCGAGGAAGCGCGTCTTCATCGCATCTGCTTCCAGCAAAGCAGCGTTGCGTTCACGCAGGGCACTTTCGGCCTTCTGGCTGTCGGTGATGTCGAGCACGGTCAACAGGCCATTGCCATCGGGCAGTGGCACCCCGGCAAATTCAAGCGTGCGGCCATCAGCCAGCGCAACCCGGCCCTCTGTCTGCTTGCGGTCGAGTGTCGCAGCGCGAACCACCTCGCCCACTGTTTTAGCCAAGGCGGGCTTTTTCAGCCGCGATCCGATGCGAGTCAGCAGCGCTTCGATCTTGGGATGGGTGTCGAGGAATTCGCTATCCAGTCCCCAGTCCGCTGCGAAACGTCGGTTCCACTGCTGCATATGGCCATCGGGCTGAAACACCGCGACCGATTCAAACAGGCTGTCAAACGTCGCCGTTCGGGTACGCAGTAACGTGTCGCGCGCCGAGCTGAGTTGTAATTGCTCGGTGCGGTCCTCGACAATGAGCAAAAGCGAGCCATCGGGCATAGGCTGCGCCACGACGCGCAGGTGGGTGCCGTCAGACAGCGCCCAAGCCTCTTCCTGCGTTTCTCCGCTGATGAACCATCCCGCCTTTTCACGCCGCCAGGCCGGGAAATCCCGAGCCTCTGGCACTCGCCCAGCATCGCGCGCCGTATCGAGCAGGCGCTCAAAAGTGGGCGGATCGACGAGGATCGAGGGCTTGAGGGCAAAGATGCGCTGGAATGGCTGGTTAGCAAAGGTTAGCCCATGCTTGGCATCGAATTGCGCCACCCCGGCAGACAGCTGGTCAAGCATTGAGCGCTGGGCCTCGCGGAAGGCGCGCAGGGACCGCGCCAGTTCCTCCATGTCCTCAACGTCAACCGCATAGCCCGCAACGCCATCTTGCCCGAGCGGAAGATCGGAAACCTTCAGGGTGCGGCGCTGACCGCCAATGGTTGCCGCGACCATGCGTTCGATCGGACGGCTGCGCTCCATCGCCTGCAGCGCCACCCGCTTGGCCGAAACGCCTTCAACCCGCTCGATCAGTTCGGTTCCAGCATCGACGACGCTTTCCGCGCTTTCGCCCGCCACGGCCTTGACATAAGCGGCGTTGACCAGCCGCAGCTTGCCCTCGGGCGAGCGGAACCACATCGGCATCGGCGCGGCTTCGATCAGGCCGACCAAGGCAGCGAAATCTTCCCGCGCGCGCGATGCCTCGCCTCGCAGCTGGACCAGTTCGCTCTCGCTGTCGGAAAAGTCGAACACCCAGACCAGCGCCGCGCCGCCGGGCGAAACCTGCGGATCAGCCAAATGCCCGCGCAGCGCCAAACTGCGTTTCGATCCTTGCGGAGTCGCCACCATGCGGAACGGCGCGCCGGTTTTCTGGCAGCGCAGTACGGCGGCGTTAAGCTCGGCAAGCTTTTCGGGCTCGAAACCTTTGTCATCCTGTGACAGTTCAGTGAGGAATTGCGGAACCGAATCCAAGCCAAGCCATCCGGCTAATCGCGGCGCCGCCTCGATCCGGCCATCGGTGCGGACCAGCAGCGGCAGGGCGGGCGATTCCTCGACCATCTTGGCCATGCGCCGCGCGCCGCGCTGGCTAGCTTCGGCTTTGCGCACCTTGCCGCTGGCGCGCAGCATGGCCCATCCGGCCAGCACGACCCAAGCGGCCAGCAACAGCCCGATCAGCACCAGTGCGGTTTGGTTGAGAAGCATTGCCCTTCGCTATGCGGGAGGGGCGTGGATTACAATGGGCGGGTGCGATGATCCGCGCCATTTTTTACATGGCCTTTGCAGCGCGGGGTCAGGCCACCTTCAGCCGCTTGGCCAGACCCTCGGCCGAATAGGTCCGCGTGCCCCGCAACTGATCGAGTCTTATGCCGGTGCAGCTCATTTTCACCCGGGTGAAATCCTCGAACCACTCGAGATCATCCGCCGACTTGCCGCAGACTTCCTGCCACAGCGCAATCGTTTCGGCGCGGCTGCCCATGCCCGCAAACCA
>CANGBE010000038.1 GCA_947451875.1 Sphingomonadaceae bacterium
GTGGCGATTACGCCAAGATCATAAAGATCATCGGCTTCTGGATCATCACAGCCGGGATCGAGCTGGGCGACGAGGAAGATATCCTTGTCTCCTGAGCCTTTTTCACCGCCAACCTTATCGTTGGATCCCTTATCGTTGGACATAGCCGCTTCAAGTGCGGCGACCGATTTCTCACGACCAACGAACAGCGGCACAAGCATGCCGGGAAACACAACGATATCACGCAAGGGAAGCAAGGGAAGAAGAGTCATTTAATCATCCGTATCAGTGCGGCGCGGGCTTCGCAGCCGAGCTTTGACGCAGATATGGGATCGCCCCGCCCCGCGTGCAATGGGCATAGTGCCAAGGGCTGTGGATGGCGGCTAGATTCCTGATCCGCTCTGCATCAGCGAGAATATGAGCCCGATCAGCCCGACACCAAAAGCCGCAGCTCCGGCGCTCTGCGATGTAAGGCGTTTGAGCCGATTTTTCGAAAGGGGAAGGTAGATAAGTATCGCCAGCCCGCCAATCATGGCGAGAATGCTAAGTCTGATCATGTGCTTTACTCCGGTGGGAGCAGCAGGGTGGGCTGGTGATGGTTTAGGACGAGAGAAGGTGTCTGGTTAGCGGGCAGGTGAGGATGATATTACTATCACCCCATCCCCGGCAGCTTGAAGCCCGGCGGCAGGCCCATCGAACCCTGAATCCGCTCCATTTCTGCGCCTGAGGCAGCATCCGCCATTACCCGCGCATCATTAAACGCGGCCGCGACAAGATCTTCAAGCATCTGCTTGTCGGCAAGGACCATCAGGCTGTCATCGATAGCAACGCCAACCACGCGGCCCTTGGCGGTGCAGCGGATCTTGACCAGACCGCCGCCGGAAACGCCCTCGACCATGATTTGCTCGAGCGTGTTCTGGGCTTCGGTCATCTGCTTCTGGATGGTCTCAGCAGCTTGCTGCGCGGCCTTGATCATCTCTTCCATCGACTTCATGCGTATCGGCTCCGGTTGTTCTGGCCGCCAGACTGAGCGGCACGATCTTCTTCAACAAATTCTGCGCCCGGGAATACCGCTAAGGCAGCGGCGACCAAAGGTGAGGCGCGCATGGCGGCACTTTCAGCAGCCTTCGCGGCTTCGGACAGTTCGCGAAGGCTGGGCATTGCCTCACCCTCAGCACGGCGCACTTCCCAGCGCTCGCCAGTGGCGCGCAGCAGGCCGTCGCGCACTTCGGCGGTGGGGTCGCCGGGATAGCCCTCAGCGACGGCAAAGGTCAGCGCCAGCGGCCTTAATTCGATCAGCCGAAGCCAGTCTCGCATGATCTGCGAAATACGCAGCTGCCCGGACTGCTCGACCGTGTCGCACAGCGCCGACCAATCGATAGATACGGGAGCCGATGAAGGAGCAGCCTGAGTGGGCGTTGAAGCCGCGGTGGCAGCAGGTGCAGCGATGGTAGTTTCCTGCAAGACCTTCATCAGGCTGCCCGGATCAGGCAGCTCCGCGGCGTGCATAACACGCAGCAGAGCCATTTTCGCCGAAGCCAGCGGATCAGGCGCGGCGCGCACTTCGTCGTGCCCTTTGAGCAGAAGTTGCCACAAACGATGGAGCTGACCAGCGTTTAGCCGCTTGGCCCAATCGTCAATCGCCGCGCGTTCTTCTGCCGAGATCGCATCGGCCCCGCTCTTGCCGACCTGCGCGACAGTGACACGGTAAACGAGGTCCATCTGCGAACGCATCAGCGAGAGCGGCTCAACCCCCAGCGCGAATTGGGCATCGACCAGATCAAGCAGAGTCGCAGAATCACCAGCCAGCAAACCAGCAAGCAATTTGCGCTGCACTGATTTGTCCGCAAGGCCCAGCATATCCTGCACCCGCTCGGGCGTGACCCGGCCTTCGCCGCCAAGATCGGCATGAGCGATCGCCTGATCCAGGATCGACAGACCATCGCGCACTGATCCTTCGGCAGCAGCCGCGATCATTGAAAGCGCTTCAGGATCAGCCTCTACACCTTCGGAATCACAGACTTTTTTGAAATGATCCGCCAGCATCGGTGCTGCTATGCGGCGCAAATCAAAACGCTGGCAGCGGGAGAGCACCGTGACCGGTAGCTTGTCGACTTCGGTGGTAGCGAAGAGGAACTTCACATGCGCAGGTGGTTCCTCAAGTGTCTTCAGCAAGGCATTGAATGCATTGCGAGTCAGCATGTGAACTTCGTCGATGATATAGACTTTATAGCGCGCCGAAACGGCGGAATAGCGCACCGCCTCGATGATCTCGCGCACGTCATCCACGCCGGTGTGGCTGGCGGCGTCCATTTCGATCACGTCGATATGGCGCCCCTCGGCGATGGCGACGCATGGTTCACATACGCCGCACGGATCGATCGTCGGCCCGCCCTGCCCGTCCGGCCCAATGCAGTTAAGCGCCTTGGCAATCAGCCGCGCGGTGGATGTCTTGCCCACACCGCGCACGCCGGTCATCAGGAAGGCATGGGCCAGCCGCTCACGCCGGATCGCGTTGGCCAGCGTCTGCACCATGGCATCCTGCCCGATCAGCTCGGCAAAGGTCTGCGGCCGATACTTGCGCGCCAACACGCGATAGGGCTGGACGGCATGCGAGGGCGCAGCAGCAGGTGGCGGTGGAGGCGCGGCCACTGGCGCAGGATCGCCGAACATCGAATTCTGGCCCGCGGCCTCAAGCTCGGCAGCAGTGGGCGCGGCTTCAGCTTCGGGCTCTTCGCCAAAGATGTCGGGGGAATCATCCATCGCGATTCAGGTTAGGGGTTTGCGGACAGAATGTCGAATGCCTCCAAGCGGGATTTACGCATCGGCGATCCAGTGCGATGTCGTTGCCAACAGGAGATCACCATGGCTCGCCAAATCAACACGGGAAGTTTTACTGCTGATTTCCAAGGGCCGCTGGTGGTTTTTGTAATCGGCATGCGCATCAACCAACTTTGGCGTATCGATAAATGGCTGCCAGTCGCCCGCGCCATGGGACCCATGATCGCGGAACTGGCCGCCAATCCTGATAGCGGTTTTCTTGGTTGTGAGCAGCTAAGTCAGGGTTTCCGCACCCAGATGCTAGTGCAATATTGGCGCGATTTCGACAGCCTTGAGTCTTACGCTAGAGCCCGCGAGCAGAAGCATCTGCCAGCTTGGGCAGCATTCAACTTGAAAGTGGGCAACCATCCGTCCGTGGGTATTTTCCACGAGACCTACTGCGTTGAGGCTGCCAGCTATGAAACGATCTATGGCAACATGCCAAATTGGGGCTTGGGCCGGATCGCCGGGATCGTTCCAGCTACCGGACGGCACAAATCTGCTCGGCTGCGCATGAAGGGCGAAGTATGAGTAAAAAAGGAGCCGGCCGACCCGCCGCAACCCGTTGTGGCTGCTTCCTTCCGGACCTGACCAGGTTGGCGGACGCAAGCGTCCGACCGACTCCCGGCGGCGCATATGGCGTTGGGAATGGGATTTGTCCAGCCTCTCGGCCGCACTAGGACTAGCGAAAATTATCCGCGTAGGTCTGCAGTTTCAGGCGGCGCGGCGGGGTGGCGTGGACCACGGCGGCGATTCCGTGCTTGTCGGCATAGGCCTGCGCCTCTGCTTGCGTCGCAAACTTGAGCGTCACCTGCGCCTGCGTATCGCCGGAACCCGCCCAGCCCATCAGAGGATCGGCGCGCTTGGCTTCGGCAGGATCGAAATCGAGCAGCCATTGATCGGTCAGCGCCTTGCCTGACTGCATGGCGTTTTTCGGGCGTTGATAGATGCGTGCGGACATGGATTTTGCAGTGCGTCGAATCTCCTCATGAATCAAGTCCGGTTGAACGCGTTCTTCGTCTTCAGGCTCGGCGCTTCGTTCCACGGTTCGTCCGGCCAGCGGTGCTTGGGATAGCGGCCCTTCATGTCCTTCACCACATCGCGCCACGATCCGCGCCAGAATCCCGGCAGATCGCGGGTGGTCTGGATCGGTTTGCCGCCGGGCGAAGTCAGCTTGAGCAACAGGGGCTGCGCGGGCTGGCCATAGGTGGGGTGCCGGTCAAGCCCGAACAGCGCCTGCACCCGCAGCTCGACGCTCGGGCCGCCGGGATCGGCATAGTCGATGGCGTGGCTGGTTCCGGCAGGGCTGGTGAACTGCGGCGGGGCGAGCCGGTCGAGCGTCTGACGTTCGGCATAGTCGAGCCGGTTCAGCAGCGCATTGTGCAGCGCGCCCTTATCCAGCGCATCGAGCCGCCGTCCGAGCAGGGGCAGCAGCCAATCGGCCACATCGGCGCGCAGGGTTTCGTCGGACAGCGCCGCCAGCCCGGCATGGGCCGCGCGCGTCAGCAGGGCTTGGCTGGCATGGGAAAGCGGTAACAGGCCCAGCCCCTCTTCCGCCACCTTGGCGGCGAGGAACTCGGCAATGGCCTTTGTATCGGGCGCGGTGTCCGGCCCGGTTGCCAGCACGATTGCACCCATGCGTTGTTCGAGCAGAGCCTCCACCCGGCGTTCGGGCGCGATCCACTTCAGCGTGGTGCGGCGCGCAATCCGGTGCCCTAGCCAGCGCTGCACCTCTACTTCGGTGAGCGCGATGGCCGCCGTGATGCGTGCCCCTTTGGCCTCGCCCTGCGCCTCACCCACCACCAGCCATTCGGCGCGGATCAGCGAGCTTGCCGGATCGAGCCGCAGCCCCCTGCCCCCGGCGGTCAGCCATTGCTCGCCGGATGGATCACGGCGGCGGGCGATCATATCGGGGAAACCTTCAGCAAGGATCGCGCCGAGGGGGGGAGTTTCACCCTTACCACCGCCACGCACCGACCGCGCCCAACCACCCGCCAGCTTCCGCGATGCCTCCGCCCGCACCGAGCGATCACCGCGCCAGCGATCCAGCCGCAGGGCAAGGTCTTCGCCGCGCCCGCCAAGCCCGCGTTCCTGCAGCAGTAGGGCAAGCCGGGCCGCTTCCTCTTCTGCGCCGGTCTGCGCTGCGCTGATCAGCATGTGCGCAAGGCGCGGCTCGAGCGGCAGTGCGGCCATGGCGCGGCCGTGCGGGGTGATTCGCCCTTCCCCGTCGAGCGCGCCAAGCTCGGCCAAAAGCGCCCGCGCTGCCGCCATGGCTGGCACAGGCGGAGCATCGATCCACGCCATAGCGCCAACATCGCCCGCGCCCCATTGTGCGAGGGTCAATGACAAAGGCGCTAGGTCTGACACCAACATTTCCGGCGGATCGAAGGGTGCGCGGCCAGTGTGAGAAGCTTCTTCCCACAAACGGTAAGCCACTCCCGGCCCTTGCCGCGCCGCACGGCCTGCGCGCTGCGCCGCCGCTGCCTGACTGGCACGGTGGGTAACCAGCCGCGTCACGCCCGCTGCCTTGTCAAATTCCGCCCGCCGCGACAGGCCGGCATCAATAACAACCGAAACGCCATCCAGCGTCAGCGAGGTTTCGGCAATGGCGGTCGCCAGAATGATCCGGCGGCGGCCCTCAGCATCGCGGCGGATGGCGGCGCGCTGGGCTGCGGGTTCGCACTGGCCGTGGAGTGGCAGGACGAGGGCATCGGGCAGACGCTCGGCCAGCCGCTCGCGGGTCCGCTCGATCTCGCCTACGCCGGGCAGGAAGGCAAGAATATCGCCGGTCTGCTCGCGCCAAGCGGTCAGCACGGCAGAGGCCATGGCGTCATCAATCCTGAGTTCGGGGCGTGCGCCCAGCCAGCGGATCGCCAGCGGATGGGCCTTGCCCTCGCTTTCGACCACAGGAGCGTTCTGTCCATTTGGGCCCAGCAGCGCAGCAAAGCGCGCGCCGTCGATGGTGGCAGACATGACCACCAGCCGCAGATCGTCGCGCAAGACCTGCGCCGTCTCCACCGCCAGCGCGAGGCCGAGATCGGAATCGAGGTGTCGCTCATGCGCTTCATCGAACAGCACAGCGGAGATATCGCAAAGCTCAGGGTCTTTCAGGATGGAGGAGACGAAGATCGCCTCGGTCATCACCAGAATGCGGGTTTTGGCGGAGCGTTTGCTATCCAGCCGGGTGAGATAGCCGATGGTTTCCCCCGCCTTCTCACCCATCTGCTCGGCCATGCGTTCGGCAGCAGCGCGTGCGGCGACGCGGCGGGGGGAGAGGACGATGACCATGCCGGCGCACCAGCTCTCGGCCAGCAGCGCCGGAGCCACGGCCGTAGTCTTGCCCGCGCCCGGCGGGGCAATCAGCACGGCGCCCAGCTCTTCGCGCAGGGCGCAAAGCAGGTCTGGCAGGACGGCATGAATCGGTAAGAGGCTCACGCGCCCGTCATTTCGCCTCACCGCGCACGAAGTCAAAATGTATCCGCACCCAAGCGCCGACTTGCGCCTTGCCATCAACACGCGGCGGGATGACGCGAAACTGCCATGCCGCCTGCCTGAGCGCGCGGGCCAGCCCCGAACCTGGCGGCGATTCGCCGAGCGACTGACAGTTGTCGACGTGATAATTCTCGATCGTCCGGCAGGCGATTTCGGCCCATTTTGCCCCAACGTTCTGCTCGGTCATATAGCCGGAGAGTTCGGCGGTGGTCGGTTCGCGATACCATTCTGCCTTATACAGCGTCTGCCCCTGCGGCCCCTCGCCCGGGCCATAGGTCGCCGATGAGTTGCCCCGCGAATTGCCAGAGCCGCCCTTGCCCAACTTTGCCAGATCGAACGAGGCGAGATCATTGTTTGCCGCAGGCGCCGGGGCGGCGGGGGGAGCTTTAGGATTCGGGATTACCAGCTTGGGCGGGACGATCGGCGGCAGATTGGGATTGGTTTCCAGCGGTTTTACCGGCGTGGGCTTCTGTTTTTCTTTTTGCTCACCCTTCGATGAGGAACCAGCGGCGGGCACGGTGATCGCAGTCAATCGCTCAATAAGTTTGTCCGGCCTCAGATTGACAAAGCCCATACTGATGATGACCAGCGCGAACAGCGCCAGCATGGCGAACGACAATATGGCCGCCACAGCACGGTCCCGCGGCGTTGCTTGGCCGCGATAGATCGAAGTGGAAAAGGTAGGCTCTGGCAACACCGCTGCGCGGTTAGAGGCCAATCACTGCACTGGCAATGAATGGAATTGTCTCAAACTGTAAGAGTCGCGAGAGCCTCTGCCCCCAAGCCAAAGCCAAGCTCGTCCGCCATCCGCTTGCGCAGGTGGCGGACTAGCACTGATCGGGTGTGGCGCAGCATCCGCGTCGGGTTCTGTGCCAAGCGGGTCGCCAGCTCGCGTGCTCGAGGCATCAACTGATCGAGCGGGAGCACTTCGGCCACTGCGCCCAGCCGCTGCGCTTCGGCCGCGCTGATCTGTTCGCCTGTCAGCAGGAAATAGCGCCCGCGGTTTGGCCCGAGCAACATCGGCCAGACGGTGTGCACGCCGTCACCCGGCACCACGCCATTCAGTACATGGGCAAGATCGGCGAAAACCGCGTGATCGGCGGCCAGAACGATATCGGAGAGCACCGCCAACTCGGCATGGATCGTCGCGGGGCCATTGACCGCGCCGATCACCGGCACCGGGATTGCCAGCAGGTTCTCGAGCAGCGCCTGCCCCTCTTCCAGAATGCGTTCCCACATAGCGGCCATGCTGGTTTCGTGAGGGCGTTCTTCGTCGTCGCGCTGGTGGCAGAATGCCTCGCCGGTGCCAGTGAGGATCACCACCTTGTTATCGCGATCTCGCGTAATATCGGCGAAGCACTGGCCGAGCTCAGCATGCAGACTGCGCGTTGACGTGCCCCACTTCGCCTCGCCGCCGCGCGTGTGCATGACGAGTTCAAGCACGCCCGCATCGGAGCGCCATAGGCGGATGGTGTTGTACTTGAACTGGTAATCGCTGAACTGCATCGGGCCTCTCCTGATCCGGAGAAGCTAGCAGATCAGAAGCGCCGCGAAACCGCGAATTCAGCTGCTTCGGCCATGGCTGCGCGGGCCGGGCCAGCGGGGAAGCCGGCAATCGCGTCAATCGCGCGCTGGGCGAACATGCGGGCGCGTTCGCGGGTGGCGGAGACGGTATCGTGCCGGGCGATCAGCGCCTTCGCGTGTTCAAGGTCTTCGGTGTCGTTGCGGAAACCGGCGATGGCGTCTTCCCAGAAGCGGCGCTCTTCAGCATCGCCGCGCGCATAAGCGAGGATCACCGGCAGGGTCATCTTGCCCTCGCGGAAGTCGTCGCCCTGGCCTTTGCCCATTTCGGCGGCATCGGAATCATAGTCGATGGCATCGTCGACCAGTTGGAAGGCAATGCCCAGGTTGCGGCCATATGAATCGAGCGCCAGTTCCTCCGCCTCGCCCTTTTCCGCGACCACAGCGGCGATGCGCGTGGCGGCGGCGAACAGTGCGGCGGTCTTCGCGCCGATGATCGATAGATAGCGTTCCTCGCTGGTTTCTACCCGACGGGCGGCGGTGAGCTGGTCCACCTCGCCCTCAGCTATCACCGAGCTGGCTTTCGAGAGGATCTTAAGGACCTTCAGGCTGCCGTCTTCGACCATCAGCTCGAAAGCGCGGGTGAACAGGAAATCGCCGACCAGCACGGTGGCCGGATTGCCGAAGACGATGTTCGCGGTTTCCTTGCCGCGCCGCAGGTCTGAACCATCGACGACATCATCGTGCAGCAGAGTAGCGGTGTGGATGAACTCCACCGCCGCTGCCAGCAGGTGGTGCCGCGTGCCGTGATAGTCGCACAGCGCCGCGCCCGCGACGGTGAGCATCGGCCGCATCCGCTTCCCGCCGCCGGCAATCAGGTGACCGGCGAGCGAGGGGATCAGGGGAATCTCGCTCTGCATCCGATCAAGAATGATCGCGTTGACTGCATTCATCCCCGGCGCCGTGAGCGCAAGGATGGGTCCGAGCGAAGGCTCAGTAGGGCGAGGACGCAGGGGGATTACATCAGCGGTCATCTGCTGCCGCCATTGGCTTCCGCGTGAGTGTAACGCAAGTGCAAAGCAAGACTTGGCGATTTACAAATTCTCATGCTAGCGCTGATGCGATGTCCGAAAGTCTTCCCGATCCCATTTTAGCCAGCTTCCGCGCCTCTATCGACAACATCGATGCCGCGCTGATCCACATGCTCGCGGAACGTTTCCGCATCACGAAAGCCGTCGGCACCTACAAGGCCGAAAACGCGCTGCCAGCGAGCGATCCGGGCCGTGAAGAGCGCCAGATTGCCCGGTTGCGCAAGCTGGCGTCAGACGCTCAACTCGATCCCGATTTTGGCGAGAAGTTCATCCGATTCGTAATCGATGAAGTGATTCGCCATCATGAAAAGGCGAAGAACGGGGGTTAGGCCCCAACCCTGGGCAACTTCAGCTTCACCAGCAGTCCACCCAGATCCTCGCTCTCGGCCAGTTCCACCGAGCCGCCGTAAATCTCCGCAACATCGCGAACAATGGCGAGGCCCAGCCCGGTTCCGGGCTTGCCGGTATCCAGCCGCGCGCCGCGATCGAAAATTCGGGTGCGTTCTTCTTCGGGGATGCCCATGCCGTCATCTTCGACCCAGACTTCGCAGGTTGCCTTGTCGTCGGGCACAGCATCCATCGTCACGAAAACCGAACCGCCGCCATATTTGGCAGCATTTTCAATCAGGTTTCCGAGTATCTCGTCAAGATCCTGCTTTTCCATTGCGACTGCCGCATCGCGATTTCCGTCGAGATCGAAACGGGTGTTTTCATAGAGCCGGGTGACAGCGCGCAGCACAGCTTCCACGCTCTCAGTTACCGAAGCGCGCGATTGCCCCACCGCGCGCCGTCCTACGGCACGGGCGCGGGCAAGGTGGTGATCGACCTGACGGCGCATCACCGCCGCCTCACGGATCACGGTTTCGGGCAAGTCTGCCGCATGAGCAGTTGCCGCGTTCATCACCACAGTCAGCGGCGTTTTCAGCGCATGGGCAAGGTTGCCGGCATGGGTTCGCGCCTCTTCGGCCTGTCGCTCGGTATGGGCGAGCAGGGCGTTCAGCTCCTCGACCAGCGGCTGCACTTCGAGCGGCAGCGGGTCGGTCACGCGGTTGGTACCTGTGGTTCGCAGCCGCTTGATCGCCATCCGCACCCGGCGCAGTGGACCGAGACCA
>CANGBE010000039.1 GCA_947451875.1 Sphingomonadaceae bacterium
GATAGTCGTTGTTCCAGCCGCGGCCATAGTCTCCGTCACCCCGGCGCCAATCGTGGCCAATGGCGTTCACCGCGATCCGGCCCTTGATTGTGTAGCCACGATCATTGCGGTTAACATCGCGAATATCGGTGACCTGCGCTCGATTGAAGCCATTGCGGTTTGCAGTGAACTGCGCCGCGCGCGTGCAACGCTCCACGGCTTCGCGTGGGTCGGTGCGATCATTGCGGTAGCCGTAGCCGCCTTCACGGTCTCGATCAAAGTCCCGATCATTGTCGCGGCCACCGAAACCGGCGCGGGCATAATCATAACCGTCATGGCCGTAATCGTAGCCATCGCGGGCAAGGGCGGGTGAAACTGCCGGAAGTGCCATCGCGCATGCGGCGATGGTTCCGACGATGGCTTTGGACATGGTCTTCATGGCTCGTTCCTTTGCGTTCTCCAGGACACCAATCCCGGCACAGTCACTGGCTAGCGAATCGCGTGCGATATGAGTCTGAACCCGCCTGACAGGATTTGTTCAGAAATATGGACGATAACATGAACGATCTTGGAAACCCGGAATTAACCCTATGAATTTAAAAAGGACTCATGACTGTAGTGATCTTCATGGCCTGTCAGGTGCTCCTCGTGGGGGTGCTCTATCTGATCGAACGCTGGCGCAATCCGGTTCGGCAGGACTGGGTGCATAACGTTCAGGCCTGGGTCTGCGATCTGGGTGCGAGCTTCCTTTTGCTGCCGTTTTTGGGCCAATGGCGCGGTACATCGATCTTTGACGGCAACGAGCTGCCCTTCCTGATCGCCTTTCCGATCATGCTGCTGGCGCGCGATGGCACAGAGTTTTTCTATCACGTCTGCCAGCACAAGATCCCGGTGCTGTGGCGGCTGCATTCGCTGCACCATTCCGATCCGGAGATGTCGGCGCTAACCACGAACCGTCACTTCTGGGGGGACCAGATCGTCAAGAACCTGACCATCTGGCCGTTCTCCACCCTGATCTGCGCGCCGACGCACGCCATGGTGCTCACCTATGCCGGCCTCTCGCTGTACAACTATTTCATCCACGCCAACCTGAAGGTCGATTTCGGGCGCTGGTCATGGGCGCTCAATTCGCCAGCCTATCATCGGCGGCACCATTCCGCTCTGCGCGAGCATTACGACACCAACTTCGCCGCGCTGTTTCCGATCTGGGATGTGCTCTGCGGCACCTACCGCCGCCCCGACGGCTGGCCGCCCTCAGGACAGGCCACCGCGCCTGAGAACATCACGGAAGTTTTGCTCTGGCCGTTCCTGAAGTCAAAGCATCCGGAAGAGGTTGGGGCTGAGGCTGTTGCGGCTTGAGGTGATCGCGTTGTCGATCAGGCTTCAGGCCAACGCAGCACCGGCCCTCACTTCTTCTTGACTATAGGCGTGATCTCCAGCCCGTCCGGCTCGACAATATTCACGCCCGAGAAGACGAAAATACCGCCACGGAATTCGAGCAGTCTCTTGTCCTTGTAGCCGCCCAGATCGAATCCCCCCCACTTCATAGGCTTGCCGATGAACGGGAGTAGGCCGTTGGTGGAGACCTTGGCCTCATCGTTCCGGGGAAAAGGCTGCGAGCGATCAAGCAGCATCACATTGACGGCGGTATCGAGTTCGGCCGCCAGAACTTCCTTCAGAAGGGCACCGTTATTTTCGGTCAGGCTAGCGAGCGGCAATGCTTTGCCCTCGCAGCAGAAATATTTGATCGTCTTGCCAGAATCTTTTCCCGTCGCGACCTTCGTCTTCAAAACCACATAAGGCCGAAGATCATCGGTCTTTTTGACGAACGTCAGCACGACGTATGGCGTTACGGTCATCGTGCTGCCATCCGGTTGGGGTGTGAGCGTGTAGGCTGACCGGAACTTATCGCCCGCGATCAGCGTGTTCACCATCTCGATCGACTTTGCCCGCACGTCAAAGCGCAGGTCATCTTCGACATTACTGACCTTTTTCGTGCCGGTCCCGGCATTTATCGAACTCTGGACCAGCGTGCCGACCACGCCGAACAGCATCCCGATCCCGCCGCCGCCCTGATAGCCCGAGACAACGACATCGCTGTCGGGGATCCGGTGGACGCCCATGGGAAGATCGCTCATCCCGCTCGCGCCCTTTTCCGAGAAGACGATGGCCGTTGGGGCCGATGAAGCTGCCGCCGTTGCGCTTGCCGGCGCTTGTGGAGCAACCGTCTGCGCCATCGCTGCGGGCGTACTCATGACCATTGCGAACATGACGAAACGCTTCATCTTCTATTCCCCCCCCCCCCGGACCATTGATCGGCCGCGCTTTCGTCTTGCTAGTTCGCGGCGTCAGTCAAAGCAAGATCGTAAGCTCTGATGCCCTCCTTGCGCAGTCCAACTAAATTCCACCCCCGGCACCCCCACCGCAGACAACAAAAAAGCGGGGCAAAACCCCGCTTCCCTGTATCAGATTGATCAAGCGTAGAGCTTAGGGGCTCGAAGGCTTGTCGCTCTTGTTGCCGGCAGCAAGTGCCACGCCAAGGCCGATCAGCAGAACGGCGAGAATCAGAAGAAGCGTCGATCCGCCAGCCTGATTTGCATCGTCCAGTGCAGTCGGAGCACGGCTTACCACCTGATTGGCAGCAAAGGCCGGTGCGGTCGAAAAGATCACAGCTGCAGCCGACGCAGTCAATTCACGAAACTTCATCGAGTCTCTCCTTATTCTTTTTGGGGCTAAATCCGCAAAGTGAATACTAATCTGCAGGCTGCGCCGCCGTCCATACTTTGCGCCCGCCCAGCCAGACTTCAAGCACGCGGCTCTGCCGGATTTCGCCCGGGCTTGAGAGCGTCGGATCGCGGTCAACGAATAGGAAATCAGCGCGCATCCCGGGCGCTATTCGGCCAAAGCGGCTTTCGGCAAACCCGGCATAGGCCGCACCGGTGGTATAGGCGGCAAGCGCTGAACTGAACGGCAAGCGCTCTTGCGGCTGCCAACCGCCGAATGGTTCGTTGTCTGGCCCCTGACGGCTGATCGCGGCGGCTAGCCCGGCAAAGGGATCGGGCGCTTCCACCGGAGCATCGCTGCCGAACGCCAGCTTTGCGCCGCTAGCGGAGAGGCTGTTCCATGCATAGGCCCCGTTCAGTCGCGTCGGCCCGAGCCGCGCTTCGGCCATCGTGCGGTCTGATGTCTGGTGCACCGGCTGCATCGAGGCGATCACGCCCAGCTTGCCAAAGCGGGTAATATCCGCCGGATCGACGATCTGTGCGTGTTCGATCCGCCAGCGCCGGTCGCCTTTGTAGGTTTCCGAGAGCTCGCCCACGGCATCAAGCATGGCAGCATTAGCAGCGTCGCCAATGGCGTGGACGGCGACCTGAAAATTGTCCATCGCTGCGCGACTCATCAGGTTGCGAAGCTGCGCGGGAGTCAGCCTTGGGAGGCCTTTGGTCGAAGCCGAATCGGTATAGGGCAGTTTAAGCCAAGCACCGCGCGATCCCAGCGCGCCGTCCATCAGCAGTTTCAGACCGTTCAGATGCAGCTTGTCATCATAGAGCCAAGGCCCCGGCGCCGAGCCGCCGATCAACGTCATCGCGTCGATGCCGGCGCCATAGGCCATGATCCGCACGCGTAGCGCGCCGCTGTCACCAGCGCGGCGAAAAGCCTGCCAATCTTCGATCGAGGTCCCCATGTCAGCCACGGCAGTAACGCCGTGTGAGAGCAAAAGCTCCTGCGCCGCGGCCAGCGCTACGTCGCGGTCTGCTGGGCGGGGTTGCGGGATGAGAGCATCGATCACTCCTCGTGCCTTATCCACCAGCACGCCAGCCGGAGCCATACCGGGAGCCACACGCTCAATGCGACCGCCAACCGGATCCTTTGTAAGTGCGGTGATCTTGGCTGCCACCAGCGCGGCGCTATTGGCCCAGCCGGCATGGCCGTCTACCCGCTCTAGCCAGACCGGCTTGTCCTTGACGACAATATCCAATTCAGTGGCAGTTGGCATACGGCCAAGCTTCCACTTTTCCTGATTCCAGCCCCGTCCTATGATCCATTGCCGGTCAGGGTGCGCGGCGGCATAGGCGGCGATCTTCGCCTGCGCTTCGGCGAGCGAAGTGGTGGCGGAGAGGTCGAGCGTGAGCGTGGCCAGCCCCAGATCCATGACATGGGCATGGGCATCAATCAGCCCCGGCATCAGCACTCGGCCTTTGCCATCGACCAGATAGTCGGTCCGCGCCGGGCGCTTGTCACCGCGGTGGAGCACCTGGGTGATCTTGCCGTCATTGTCGATCACCAGCCCGGTCAGACGCTCGATGCCGCCTTTGGCGTCGATAGTCAGGCCGTCGACATTGTCGATCAGTGTGTCAGCAAGAGCCGGAGAGGATGCAGCCAGCGCGAGTATGGCCGCAAAGGCAATCCGCCTCACTTGCGCTTGGCCGGATTGGGCAGGCGGCGCACCAGCGCGCTGGTATCCTGCCTGCCGCCGCCAATGGCCTGCACTTCGGCATAGAACTGGTTGACCAGCGCGGTAATCGGCAGCGAGACGCCCAGCCCGCGCCCTTCGTCCATCGCGAGGCCCAGATCCTTGCGCATCCAGTCCACGGCAAAGCCGAAGTCAAAGCTGTCTTCAGCCATCGTCTTCCAGCGGTTGTCCATCTGCCAGCTTTGCGCCGCACCGCCCGAAATCGCCTCATAGACTTTGTCTGTGTCGAGATGGCTGGCCTGGGCGAAGCGCATGGCCTCGGCAAGGCCCGAGACGATCCCGGCTATGCAAATCTGGTTAGCCATCTTGGCGGTTTGCCCCGCGCCCGCCTTGCCGATGTGGACGACGCGGCTGGTATAGGCTTCGAAGATCGGCATTGCTGCCGCGATGGCATCGCCGCGCCCGCCGCACATCAGGGTGAGCGTGCCCTTTTCTGCGCCGATCTGGCTGCCGGTCATCGGGGCATCGACGCAGTGAATCTGCAGGTCGCGCGCCTCCACTGCGATCTGCCGCGCAATCCGCGCCGAGGCGGTGGTGTGGTCGATCAGCAGGCTGCCCTTGCGCATCGCCTTGAATGCGCCGTTTGGGCCGAGCACGACATCGGACAGATCATCGTCATTGCCGACGCAGGTGATCACCACGTCAGCGCCTGTCGCAGCGTCAGCAGGCGTATCGGCGACACGTGCGGCAAGGCCAGGATTATCCGCCAACCACTTTTCGCGCCGTTCTGGCGAGCGGTTGTAGATGGTCAGCCGGTGTCCGGCCGAGCCCAGGTGGCGGGCAATGGGCGCCCCCATCACGCCGAGGCCGATCATCGAGACGTTACGGGGTTCTGGACGTGGTTCGCTCATGGCCGTGTGTTAGCGCTAATTGCGCGCCGTGCCAGCCCCCGGTATCAAGCCACATGGAATTTCTCTTTTCCGATCGTGTCAGGCGCTGGGCCTTGGTGTTGTTTTGGTGCGCGCTGCTGTTCTCGGTAGTCATGGCCTTGCTGCCCAAGCCGCCCGAGATGCCGACTGACCGGTTGGGCGATAAGTTCAATCACATGCTGGCTTTTGCCGTTATGACCGCTCTGGCGCTGACGGCTTTTCCGCGCGCCGCGCGGTTGCGGATTATCGAGCGGCTCTCGTTCCTTGGCGCGCTGATCGAGGTGGTGCAGTCGATTCCGGCGCTGCACCGCGATTGTGATATACGTGACTGGGTGGCCGACACGCTTTCAATACTGGTTGTGGCGGCCATCTTCTGGCTGATCGCGCGTAAACGGGCGCGGCAATAGCGGTTTTCAAGAGCGGCGCTTTCCGTTAGGGCCCGCTCATCATGGAAAAATCAGCTGTAAAAGCCGCCCGAGCATCCGAACTGCTCACCCTCGCCGATGTACGCGGCGCGGCGGAGCGGATTAAGGGCCATGTCGTGCGCACGCCGACGATGTATTCCAAGACGCTCAGTATGATTGCCGGGTGCGACATCTGGTTGAAGTTTGAAAACCTGCAATTTACCGCGGCCTATAAAGAGCGTGGCGCGTTGAATGCCCTGCTGCAGCTTACCGACGAGCAGAAATCGCGCGGCGTGATCGCGGCATCGGCCGGAAATCACGCGCAGGGTCTGTCCTATCACGGCACCCGCCTCGGCATCCCGACCACCATCGTCATGCCGCGTACTACGCCTACGGTAAAGGTGATGCAGACCGAAGCCGTCGGAGGCAAGGTCGTGCTCGAAGGAGAATCCTTTGATGAGGCCTATGCCCACGCAGTGCGGCTATCAGAGGAACTAAGTCTCGCTTTCGTCCATCCGTTTGATGATCCGGCAGTAGCCGCAGGGCAGGGCACCGTAGCGCTCGAAATGCTAGAGGATGTGCCCGAGCTTGATATGCTGGCGATCCCGGTTGGCGGTGGCGGGCTGTCATCGGGCATGGGAACGGCGGCGCGGGGCATCAAGCCAGAGATCGGCCTGATCGGCGTTGAGGCGGAGCTGTTCCCTTCGATGTACAACCTGCTCAAAGGCACGCAGCTCCCCTGCGGCGGTGATACGCTGGCCGAGGGCATTGCCGTGTTCGAACCGGGCAAGTTCACCTCGCAGGTGCTCGAAGGCCTGCTCGATGATTTCGTGCTGGTTACCGAGAGCGAGATGGAAAGCGCGCTGGCGCTGCTGGTGCAGATTGAAAAGACCGTGGTCGAAGGCGCCGGCGCTGCCGGCCTCGCCGCGGTGATGGCCAACCGCGAGATGTTTGCCGGTCGCAAAGTTGGCATCGTTCTTTCGGGCGGCAATATCGACACCCGGTTGCTCGCCAACGTACTGCTGCGCGATCTCGCCCGCTCAGGCCGCCTCGCGCGGCTGCGGTTGTCGATGCAGGATCGTCCGGGTTCGCTCTATAAGGTCGCCAAGATCTTTCACGAGCACAACGTCAACATCATCGAGGTGTGGCACCAGCGCATCTTCACCAGCCTGCCCGCCAAGGGCCTCGTCACCGACATCGAATGCGAAGCGAAGGACAAGGAACAGCTCGAATCGCTGGTCACCGCGCTGCGGGTTGGCGGCTTTGAAGTCAGTCAGGTGGAGCTGAATTAAGCCCCGACGGTCTCCAGCGCCTCACAAGCCTCAAGCCAAGCCGCTTCGGCCGCTTCGATCTGCGTTTCCACCTCGGCGCGGTGTTTCATCAGTTCGGTCATCGTCAGCTTGGCGAGGGCGGCGGTGGCGGTCTTGGGGTCAAACATTGCCTTATCAATCGCGCTGCGTAACTCAGTGAGTTTGGCAAGCTCGGCTTCGGCCTGCTTGGCCTTGTTGCGCAGAGCCTGACCTTTTTCGCGCGCTTCGGCGGCGGCCTTGCGCTGGTCTTTCTTGCTGAGCCTGGGCTCCGAACTGGCGCGTTCTCCGGCGGGTGCCTTTGAGAGAACGAAGGCGATGTAATCGTCGATTGATCCGTCGAAATCCTTGGCCGTGCCGCTATCGACCAGCACCAGCCGGTCGGCGGTCATTTCCAGCATATGGCGATCGTGGCTGACGATCACCACGGCGCCGGAGAAGTCATTCAGCGCCTGAATCAGCGCCTCGCGCGCGTCGACGTCCAAGTGGTTGGTCGGCTCGTCAAGGATCAGCATGTGCGGGGCATCGCGGGTGATTAGCCCCAGCGCCAGACGTGCACGCTCGCCGCCCGACAGTTTGCCGACCTCTGTGGTTGCCTTGTTGCCGGAAAAGCCGAACCGCCCCAACTGCGCGCGCACGGCAGACGGCGTTGCGCCCTTCATCAGGTGGGTCATATGTTCAAGCGGGGTTTCGCTGCGATCGAGCTCTTCCACCTGATACTGGGTGAAATAGCCGACGCGCATCTTGGCCGAGGCATTCATCGCCCCGTCCATTGGCGTCAGCTGCGCCGCCAGCAGCCGTGCCAGCGTGGTCTTGCCGTTGCCGTTGCGGCCGAGCAGCGCGATGCGGTCATCAGGATCAAGCCGCAGGTTTAGCCGGCTGAGGATCGGCACATCGCTATAGCCAACCGAAGCGAGATCGAGCGTGATCAGCGGCGGGCGCAACTCGTCTGGATTGGGGAAGTCAAAGCTCAGCGAGGGATCATCGATCAGTTCAGCAATCGGCTGGAGCTTGGCCAGCGCCTTTTGCCGCGATTGCGCTTGCTTGGCGGTGGAAGCGCGGGCGGAGTTCTTGGCGATATATTCCTGCAGATGCTCGCGCTGCGCCTGCTGCTTGGCCTTGGCTGAGGCGATCTGCGCTTGTCGTTCAGCGCGCTGGCGCTCGAAAGCGTCGTAGCCGCCGGGGTACAGCGTCAGCTTGCCGCCCGAGAGGTGCAGGATGTGATCGACGACATTGTTGAGGAAATCACGCTCATGGCTGACCAGCAGGATCGTCGCTGGATAGGACTTGAGGAAGTCTTCGAGCCACAGAACGGCTTCAAGATCGAGGTGGTTCGATGGTTCGTCAAGCAGCAGCAGGTCGGGCTGCGAGAACAGTAGCGAGGCCAGCGCCACGCGCATCCGCCAGCCGCCGGAAAAGCTTTCCAGCTCGCGGTGCTGTGCTGCTTCGTCAAAGCCCAGACCATCGAGGATGCGCGCAGCGCGGCTGGGCGCTGAGTGCGCATCAATGGCAATCAGGCGTTCGTGGATTTCCCCCAGCCGGTGCGGATCGTGGCTGGTCTCGCTCTCTTCCATCAGCGCGGCACGCTCGGTATCGCCAGCCAGCACGGTTTCAAATGGGGTCGCTGTACCGCCGGGAGCTTCCTGCGCGATATAGCCGATGCGGCTGCCGCGCGGCATCGAGGCTGTGCCGCCATCGGGCTCGAGCATTCCGGCGATCACCCGCACCAGAGTCGATTTGCCTGCGCCATTGCGGCCGATCAGGCCAATGCGGCCACGCGGCGGCAGGCTGGCAGAGGCAGCATCGATGATCGAACGCCCGCCGAGGCGAACCGTGATGTCGGTAAGGTTGAGCATGGCCGCGCGCCTAGCAGCAGATCGCCGTAATCGGAAGCGCCGTAATCATTAACCTACAATCGTGGTTAAGGGACTTTTAACAAGGTCAAAGAGTGGGCATAACATCCACGCAAACCCAACGCGCGGTGTGGCGGGATTGAAGCAGGGGACTTTTACTCAAGTGAACGCACCGGTTCGATTCCCCCGCTTTTTCGTTACCGCGCTTAGCCCGTGCCCCTATTTGCCTGGCAAGAGCGAACGCAAGGTCTTCACTGAACTGCGTGGGCCGCACGCCGATAGCCTGAACGATGCGCTTGGCCGGATCGGCTTTCGTCGCAGCCAGAATGTCGCCTATCGCCCCTCATGCCTCGATTGTTCGGCCTGCGTTTCGGTGCGGGTCGCGGCCAAGGAGTTTCGGCCATCAGGCACTCAAAGGCGCACGCTCAAGGCCAATGCTGATCTGGAAGTCACCGAATGTCGCCCATGGTCGACATCCGAGCAATACGATCTGCTGCGCCGATATCTGAACGGCCGTCACCCCGGTGGCGGCATGGTCAAAATGGACGAGGTCGATTTTGCCGACATGGTGGAACACACTCCTGTTACCACCAGCGTCGTCGAATACCGCGAGCCTTCGCCTGATGGCTATGCGCTCGGGCGGCTCATCGGCGCCTGCCTTACTGACCGGCAGGGTGATGGCCTGTCGATGATTTATTCGTTCTATGATCCGGATCATGAAACGCGCGCCGGGCTTGGTAACTTCATCATCCTCGATCACATCCGCCGCACGGCAGAGGCGGGGCTGGACTATGTCTATCTGGGATATTGGGTCGAGGGTTCTACCCGGATGCAATACAAAGTGCGTTACCGCCCGATGGAACGCCTCAGCCGCGAAGGCTGGCACCGGATGAGCGACGAAGAACAGGATGCCCTGATCGCCGCCACCGCACAGACTAAGCACGATCCCTCCGCCGTGGGTTCGAAAGACGGCGTGGCGCTTGCTTCTGATAAGCTCCAGATCCCGGCTTAGAGCCGCTTACCGGCCGCTGAGCTAATACTTCAGTACGTGTAATGGCAAACAGGAATTTAACTAAATCCAGGCAATA